>NZ_HF988908.1:0-6592 GCF_000435035.1 Porphyromonas sp. CAG:1061
TATTGGGTCATGTAGATCCTTGTGGTCGTATAAGGGAGGTGGGGACTGTCATCTCGTCTTTTGTACAAACAAAGAAAGGGGGCCCCGCGAGAGAGGTCCCCTTTCGAATTAAACCCTAAGTGAATAGGTTAGAAGATAGCCGTGAAGACGTTGTCGGATCCACTGACTAGCTTGGCTCCGAGCTGTGGCTTAGCCTGGGTATTCTTGACGTCCCAAATGTAGACGTTGCCATCGTAGCTGCTAAAGTTGTTACCGACTGGTGTGATAGCGAAGTAAATCTTACCATTACGGATGGCAGCCTCTTGGTATTGGAAGAAGTAGGTATGGCTTGGCACCTCTAGGTCCAGCACCTCTCCTGTATTGAGATCTACTCGAGCAATGCCCCAAGGGTATTGAGGTATCTCATTACCGTGTGGGTCGGTGTAGTTGGTAATAGGCTTTGCATCTCCCTTTTCGTAGGGTACAAAGGCGATCCCATCGCCAGCGTAGAACCAGCCAATGCTTCTGGCCTTACTGTGTCCGCACTTGCCTGCGATATCGATGGACCAATCTTGGTACTCACCATCCTGGATCTTGAGCATATAGACCTTACCCCCCTCAAAACCTGTTAGCTGGTAGATGGTCTTGCCATCCTCAGCGAGGAACATATTGCGAGAGCGATAGCCAGTGGTGGAGCCTACCTCCTCTTTATAGAATATGGTCTTTGGATTCTTAAAGCTTGGGTAGTCAAATATCAAGGTTGCGGTCTTGCCGGTCGACTTAACCGTTTTCTTTCCTGGCACCTTGTCGAGCGACTCGATCTTACTGATCTGTGCACCGTAGTAGATCTTACCACCGGTAATTACAGGGGTGTGGATGCGAGAGATGAAGTAGCCTTGCTTATCCAACTCGGGTAGGCTGACGGTACCCTTATTGTTGTTGCCTAGCTTCATCAAGGTGTTATCGAGGATCACGATGTTGTAGGCGCCACCAATAGATGCGGCAGTGCCAGTAGCATCCTTACCGAGTACTTGGCCGGAAGCATCGAAGCGAACGGGGCTGATCTCGTGAACGGAAGAGTAATGGGTGCCTGGTAGCAGGGCAAAGCGCATATTGCTATTACCGATCACATTCTGTGAGCGTACGGTGGTGCGCAGCTCAAACTTCTTGGTAGCCTTGTTGTAGATCACATTGGTGATATCGCCTACACGATAGGTGAGGCTGTAGAGGAAGCCATCGCTACTTCTATAAGCGTGTGGTGCTCTCGCATCGGAGACCAATGGAAAGGCATCCTTACCACCTACGATGGTCACATTGGGATCATCGAGCTTGTCAAACTGGTGGAGGTAGAAGTTGTTGGTGCGAGCGTTGTAGCCTACGGTGTATCCGATGTAGAAGTCAAGGTTGTCCTTGCTCTCGTACGTGCCAGCAGTGGTGATGTCGGCTCCGACGATGTTTGTTCCATTACCTGGATTTAGTGGGTCGATACGCTGCTCTTGCTCATCATCGCAACTGGAGAAGAGCGTGGCAAAGAGCGCGATGGCCCCTACGGTAAAGAGGTTTTTGATAGTTCGTTTCATACTATTGTTTTCTATAAAGTGAATAAAGTGTTGTCTCTTATTGCAGTGTATAGACCAGCTTGCCAAAGAAGGCACGACCGGGCTTTTGCAATGCATAGTTGTCGAATATCTGCTGATTGAAGATGTTCTTTGCGTCAAAGCTGACGGTGAGTGCCCCCTTGAGCAGTGTATAGCTGACGGATAGGCTCACTGGTGACTGATGCGGCACATAAGGGGTGCTGTAGATCACAAGATCTACGGGGAACTTGCTTACGTAGAATAGATTGGTACCGAGAGTGAGGGTATTGCCTTCGGCTCCGAGATTGGGTATCAGGTAGCGGAGATTGAGATTGGCCTTGTGTGGAGGCTCGTGCCGTAGGGGTAGCCCATAGATTGATTCGTGCCGATTGTTGTAGGTCGCCTTGGTATAGGAGTAGCTTCCGGTGAGGAAGAGCTTATTCCACAGTGAGAGCGAACACTCGGTATCAATGCCACGGCTGAGGATATTATCCACATTCTCAAATTGTGAATAATCGGCAAGGGCTCCGATCATCACTTTCTCGCGAATCATATCGCGTGTATCGCGTACGAATAGAGTGGCCGATCCGCTGATGCCAAAAGACCCTAAATGATAGGTACCAAAGTTGGTGCCGAGGTTGAAGTTATTGCTTCTCTCTGGCTTTAGATTGGGCATCTGAGTGACGTTGGAGGCGATATTACCAAATAGCTCTAGCTCGCTAGGAAGGCGTATCGCCCGCTCGGCCGACGCGTGAAGATAAAGACCATCAAGCACCTTGTAGGAGAGCGTACCCCCCACTCCGTGGAACGAAGTGGCACTCTCTACTGGGGTATTCTCCAGCTTGCCATTTGTGGGGTTATTCAGCTCCATTATGGCATGTACCTTTTGGTAATACTGCTTGTAGAAGAGGGAGTTCTTCAGACGCCCCTCTAGCCAACTATCCTCAAGGGCGAGGGAGGCGATGGACTTCAAGGACTTCTTATTCTGGTCGGGCGGAGTGATGTACTTAGGCACTAGCGGGTCGTGGCTATCACGTAGGAAGTAGGTGCCTTGCCACCTCGCTGTGAGGGTATGGTGCTCTAGGAAGGTATAGGCCAAGCTCGCCCGAGTGGTAAAGGTATGGCTAATATCGGTCTGCAATGAGGGACCACCCGTGAGGGCATTGCGCACCTCAGCACCGAAGTCGGTCTTAATAGGCCGATTATTGCTATCAACAATGGGTTGACCGCTCCAATCGTAACGATAAGGGACGGTATCTACCACCACTCTATGATTATTGGTATACCCTAGCTGGAGATCGAGGGAAAGGCCATCGGTGAGGATGTCGTCTTTGCGGTAGCTAGTTTCTACCGCCAGCATACGGCTATTTCTATGGCGATTACCATAGACTCTATTCATACGTGCACCGTGCTGGATCTCTTTGTATCCGCCCGAGGCAATCACGTTGAAGGAGAGTTGATCCACCCAACTGCGGTCGTTGAGACTAAGGGCAAGGCGAGTGCCGTAGTCGCGGTAAGCGTCGTGGAATCGGCGTGCTTTATCTACCTTGGTCACCTGTCCATCTCCATGCTCATAGACGATGTCATCGCCCCACACCCAGTAGTTATTCTTACTATAATTGTAGTAAAGCGATGCGGAGAGCATAAAACCACGCCCTAGGTAGTAGCTACCATAGAGATTGGCTAGGTGGGTATTAAAAGAACCAGCGGAGTAGGAGACAACTAGTTGATTGCTCCTGCGATTCTTGAGGATGATATTGATGGCACCACCCAGAGCATCATCGGAGAGATAGGCGGGCACTACACCTTTATAAACCTCTACTCGCTCAATCATGGAGGAGGGGATGCTGCGGAGGGAGAAGCTTCCGCCATAGCTACTTTGAGGGACTCCATTGATGAATGTGCGGATGGATTCGCCCGACATCCCATTGATATTCACATTGGTGCGAGCCCCTAGCCCGCCACTACTGCGGATGCGGGTGCCAGGGAGCCGATCAAGAACTTCGGAGGTGGAGAGACTAAACTTACTGGTAGCATCTAGCTCCAATACATTCACGGAGAAGCCACTCAGCTCGGTACGTCGCTTCGCCGATGTTCCTGTCACCACCACTGTCTCCAGCTCGGTATGGGTGGACTTCATCCGATAGCGGAGCTCAAGAAGCGGCTTATTCAATACGATCTTATGCTGCTCGGGCTCTATAAAGAGGGAGGAGATATTAAGGCGGTATTTGCCGAAAGGTACGTTGAGTAGCTCAAAGTTACCTTGTTCATCAGTGAGGGTGCGGTACCTTGTACCGTCGAGAGAAATGGCAATATCCGCAAGGTCTTCACTACCTTTTACCTCCAACCTTCCACGGATGGTACCTACTTTTGGGGATTGAGCTTCTGCCGTAAAACTCAATATTCCACCAATAAGCAGGAGCAAACTTATAACCTTGCGATAGGTATCTCGCTGTATATAGGGACCTATCATGGCCTTTATAGATAAATTCATTGTAAAGGGCTTCAATTTTAATGTACTTCACAAATCTATCTCCATATTCCTCAGCACGCAATACCTAAAAATAGCTATTTACTCACACCTCTACCCAAAAAACATAGGCCGTGCGGGAATCCCACACGGCCTATATATAGTTAATGTCTAGTAAGCTCTACTTGGTGAGCCAGCGGTAGGCGTTGGTGAACATGGTGAACCATGGGGTCACTTCGTCCGAACGCTCCTCGGGGTAGTAGCCGCACTGCCATGGGAAGATGCTCCGCTCGGGGTGTGGCATCATCGCCAAATGACGGCCATCGGCACTCGTGAGAGCAGCGATGCCAGCTGGCGACCCATTAGGATTGGCAGGGTACTCCTCATAAGCATACTGGGCTGCGATATGGTACTTCGATAGGTCGTAAGGCAGGTCGAAGCGACCCTCGCCGTGTGCCACCCAGCAACCCATTGTGGTACCCGCTAGCGAGTGGAGGAATACCGAGTTATTCTCTGGGATCGTCAGTGACACAAAGGCACTCTCAAACTTACCCGAAGCATTGTGTGCCATACGGTGCTTCTCCTCGTGCTCAGGATAGAGTAGCCCGAGCTCCGCCATCAGCTGACAACCATTGCAGATACCGAGCGAAAGCGTATCCTTACGGGCATAGAAGCGGTCAAGTGCTTGGCGAGCCTTGGCATTGTACTTAAAGCCAGCCGCCCAACCCTTGGCACTGCCCAATACATCGGAGTGAGAGAATCCACCGCAGAAGACGATCAATTGTACCTCCTCCAGCGTCTCACGCCCACTCATCAGGTCGGTCATGTGCACATCCTTCACATCAAAACCAGCGAGATAGAGGGCATAAGCCATCTCACGCTCGCCATTCGTTCCCTTATCACGGATAATGGCAGCTGTCACCCCACTCCGCTTCTCCTCACGCTTTGGACGGGCAAATGAGAGCCCTTCTGCAAAGTGATACTTCAGAGGTTGGCGACCACGGTTCTTTGCCCTAAGTGCTGCATTCTCAGGAGTGGTCTGATGCTTCTCCAAAGCATCGGTGGCCACACTCCAGCGGTCGAGCAGATCCTGCATACCTAGCTCCACGTCGAGGTCCTGACTCTTAATCACCAGCGTAGGCGTCTCGGTAGTCGTTGCCACAGGCAAGTAGCATACCCCCTGAGCATCAAGGAATTGCTCCAACGCCTCCGACTGAGTGGTAAAGAGCAATAGACCAGGGTTCTCCGCAAAGAGCGCCTTGGCGATTGGTCTATTCGGTGCCTCCACCTTCAGACCACCACGAGCATTGCCCAGCATCATTTCCACCAAAGCGGTAATCACACCGCCCGCGGAGATATCGTGCACCGCCTGCACCAGCCCGTGTGCCATAGCCCCTTGGATGGCCTCAAAGCCCTTCACAAAATAGTCGGGATTGGCAATATCTGGCACCTCAGCCCCCACCTTACCGAGCGTCTGATAAAGGGCAGAGCCACCAAGGCAACCAGGCATAAAGGAGAGATCCACTTGGTAAATCGTCCCCTTGCCATTCCACACCTGTGGTACAATCTTCTGCACATCCGACACCTCACCAGCGGCAGAGACAATCAGCGTCCCTGGCGAAAGCACCTTGTGCCCACCAGGATACTTCTGCGTCATCGAGAGCGAATCCTTACCGGTAGGGATATTGACCCCAATCGCCTTGGCAAAGTCACTCGCCGCCTCTACAGCTGCATAAAGGCGAGCATTCTCACCATCGTTGCGGCAAGGCCACATCCAGTTGGCCGAGAGCGATACCGACTTCAGCCCCTCCTTGAGTGGAGCACCGATCAGATTGGTCAGTGCCTCCGCAATTGCTACACGCGAACCGGCTGGAGCATCCACCAGAGCCACCTGAGGAGCGTGACCAATCGACGTAGCAATACCTGCCCTACCCTCATAATCGAGTGCCACAGCACCGAGGTCGGAGAGCGGTAGCTGCAGTGGTCCAGCAGTCTGTTGGCGTGCCACCTTACCCGTTACCGAGCGGTCCACCTTATTGGTAAGCCAATCTTTATTGCCTACCGCCTCTAGCGATAGTACATTGTAGAGGTTCTCCACAAAGCGGTCGGCCGAAAGCTCCTCCTCCCGTGGCTCACTAAAGCTTTGCTCGCGCGTGGTATCGGTCATAATCGTCTTAGGAGCCGAACCAAAGAGATGCTCCAGCTTCAGATCAAAAGGCTTCGACCCATCCTCAGCAATAAAGGATAGCTCCTTATCGCCCGTCGCCTCACCCACCACATAAAATGGTGCCTTCTCACGCTCCGCAATACGCCGTAGCCCCTCAATATCGCCCGACTTCACCAGTAGCCCCATACGCTCCTGGCTCTCATTGGAAATGATCTCCTTAGCCGAAAGAGATGGGTCGCCAATAGGCAGCTTATCGAGGTAGATTCTACCCCCTTGCGTCTCTACCAACTCACTCAGACAGTTGAGGTGCCCCCCAGCTCCGTGGTCGTGGATAGAGACAATCGGATTGATATCTCCTTCCGCCATCGCCCTAATCACATTGGCAGCACGCTTCTGCAT
>NZ_HF988909.1:0-13460 GCF_000435035.1 Porphyromonas sp. CAG:1061
CTCTCCTTACACGCCCGTTTTGGGAGAGTTACAATGCTTTTGCTTGGTATGGGGACTAAAAAAAGTCACCCTAGGGAGAATATCTCCTTAGGGTGACTTATTATTTCAATTAGAGTGACCTCTAATTATCAGCCATTTACCTTGTGCATAGTAGCGATAAGGTCGAGCACACGATTTGAGTAGCCGATCTCATTATCGTACCAAGATACTAGCTTCACAAAGCTATCGGTAAGAGCGATACCAGCTTCCTTATCGAAGATAGATGAACGGGTATCACCAAGGAAGTCGCTTGAAACAACTGCATCCTCAGTGTAACCAAGAACACCCTTAAGCTCATTTTCAGATGCCTTCTTGATCACTGCACAGATCTCCTCGTAAGAAGCTGGCTTCTCTAGATTAACAGTAAGGTCTACTACAGAAACATCGAGTGTAGGTACGCGGAAAGACATACCAGTGAGCTTACCATTGAGGTCAGGGATTACTTTACCCACAGCCTTAGCTGCACCTGTGGTAGAAGGGATGATATTGCCACCTGCTGCACGACCACCTCTCCAGTCCTTCATTGATGGACCATCAACCGTCTTCTGAGTAGCAGTAGCTGAGTGTACAGTGGTCATAAGACCATCCTTAATACCGAAATGATCGTGGATAACCTTTGCTAGAGGGGCAAGACAGTTGGTAGTACAGCTTGCGTTGCTCACAATCTTAGTGCCCTTTTCGTACTTGTCTTCGTTTACACCAACTACGTACATTGGGGTAGCATCCTTTGAAGGAGCTGACATCACAACATACTTAGCACCAGCCTCGAGGTGAGCTTGAGCCTTCTCGGCAGTAAGGAATAGACCAGTAGACTCTACAATATACTCAGCACCGATCTCATTCCACTTAAGGTCTCTAGGATCACGCTCTTGAGTGCAACGAATGGTATTGCCATTGACAGTCAAAGTGCTCTTATCAAGGTCATAAGAGATCTCGCCATCAAACTGACCATGCATTGTATCGTATTTTAGCATATACGCTAGATAGTCAACAGATAGGAGGTCATTAATCCCTACCACTACTAGGTCATTTCTCTTTGTTGAAGCACGGAACACAAAGCGTCCGATACGGCCAAAACCGTTGATACCAATCTTAATCATATCAGTATTCTTATTTATGTATTAATTATTATTTATTCGTCAGGGATAAGTTTATTCATCACCCATCATCTTTCAAGGGCAAATTTACCCAAAATATTTGAAGTACTGGGCATATTCACCACTCTCTTAAATGAAATGGTCTATCGTATAGCCAAAATCAAACTCTTTTCTCGCTTACTTTCGTTTACGACGTCGACCAAATAATCTCCCTACACCGCTTCGGAGTATCTTGCCAGTCCCTTTGAGACTATATGATAGCAATCGCATACCACCGAGGGAGTAGAGTGTAGGTAGGAGGTAGCTCTTAATCCCTGTGAGAAGGCCATTTTGGCTTTGGTCATCTCGGGTGCTAAAGCTACTGGTGGGATTGCTATCTAGCCGCTCTTGAGCGAGCTCCTTCGCCACCTTCTTCTCTCTATTTTTACTAATAAAGCCATTGATAAAGCTAGCTATCTTGCCTACACCGGGTGAGGTTTTTCGTAGGTTATCAATAGCATCGTCAATGACCATCTTACCGCTATTACTCTTGAGATAATTTATCTTTTCCTTGACCCTATCTAGTCGCATATTGGCACGAGCTTCCAATCTATCCTCTCGTGCTTTCAACCTTGCTTGAGTTGTTGTTGTTAAGTTGCTCATTGTACCTCCTCCTTTATTTCAGTTGCAGCGAGGGCTGTTTGCTCACTTGCTATCAATGTTTCTCTCTCCTGATTGTGTTCTTTGGCCTCTTGCTTATCGAGATAATTATTGACCAATTGGTTTTCCATCTTCCTCGTTACTCGCTTGCGCAATGCAAGTAGTATTGCCAAAATGAGTAGGAAGAATACCAATAGGCAGACCGCCGAAAAGGTCAGTGCCGATAGAGTGGCAAAAGCCTCTGTGCCATTGGTCACAAAGACGAGTGATAGGGCAAATATCGCAGCCACCAACGTGAAAGTCGCCACAATTAAGCTCAGCACGACCAGAATAGAGCCATATATAGACTTGGCAACAATGGGGGCACCCTTTTCTGTCGCCTTGAGTTCTATCAGGCTTTTTTTTGCCTCAATATAATCCTTTAGCTCGGCAATCACCTCACTAAAAGTCTCTTTGATGCTTGTCATTGGCATATCATTTATTTATTATAATCAAATATTAAAAGTAATGGGTGAGCGACTCAATGCTCTCACGATTAGCTCGTGAGGCCATAGAGTCACCCACCCATCCTATCTTTCTCTCCATGTACCACTGGTAAAGTGGTGTGGTGAGTCAATATCACCGAATTACTTGGAGTGGTTACTTCTTAGAAAGCTTCTCTGCTTCCTCTCTTGCAGCGTCCTTTAGGTCGGAGAGCTCCTCTTCTGTAAGGTCAGCCAACTCCTCAGCTTCCTCCTTTACCTTCTTTCCCATGTTTTTAGCCGAAGAGACTACATCATCGTATAGATGACCAGCATCATCCTTAATGTCAGCCATGTATCTTGAAAGGTCTCTCTTGGCTCTACGAGCACGGATCTTGCCATCGTAATAGGCATCCTTGATATTGCTCTTCACCTTATCACCATAATCCGACATATCATCGATAAAGTCATTGCGCTTTTTATTGTCGGAAAAGTAGGCAACAGCAGCACCAATAGCGGTACCAATAGCTACGCCTATCAAAAGCTTCAGACCATCGTTATTTCTCATAATCTTGCCTTATTTAATGATTACACATTAGTTCATTCATCTCTCACACTACAAATGTACCGTAATTAATTGAGATTCTACAGGAAACAAGCCACAAAAAAGGTTAATAACCCCCTGTCGTTGCTCTTCATGTAGCAAGTTTCTGGCTCTGTAGTGTGATTCTATTGCCATTGGTGTATCATCGGTCTCCAAGAAATACTTATCGCACACTCCACTTGAGCAATAGGGGTGTAGGCTAAGAAAAATACCTGCACTAGTAAGTTGCTTTGCAAGAGCAGCGCTTCCTCTAAATCCATGAACGATCCATGGCACTTCGGACATGGAGTGAGACTTCTTTTTGGCTAGCAAGTGGTGCCACCCACCCACGATATGAAAAATAAGTGGATAGCCGAGCTGGTCGGCCAAAGCAATATGAAAGTCTACAAGTAACTCTTGTTCCTCGAGTGAAAGAGGGGAGCGATTATCCCAACCGCACTCCCCCACCCCAATGAGTTTAGGGGTCAATGACAAGGTGCGGTGCCACTCCGAAATCAGCTGCTCCCTATCTTGCGTCAGCTGGTCAACGAACTCCTTTGTCCCCTCTAGCATAGGGTGCACCCCCCAAGTAGCAAAGTTGGCTCTAGGCTCAACCTTTTCGCCCAGATGCAATGATTGAATGACTATCACATCTTTATCCACAAGGTATTTCTTACAGCCCTCGGCGTGGGTATGGAAGTCAAGGTAAGGAATCATACACTTAAGGGACAGGATCGTAACCGCTTCCGCCCCATGGATTGCACCGTAATATGCGCCATATAGCGAGGAGGAGCCCTTTGATTGGGCCGTGCTTTTTTAGGGCCTCAACAGCGTAGGTGCTACAACTAGGCGTGAATCTACAATAAGGGGGAAGCATCGGTGAGATGGCCCGCTTGTAAAAGTAAATAGGCAAAAGTAGGAGCTGTACCAATAGCTCCGACACCCACTTGACACACCTCTTAATCATCTTCTACTGGTTCTTTAGTATGTGGTTGTAGCTTCTTGAAGGCCTCCTCCACTGCCTGCTGGACTGTGGAGTACCTACTCAGCCGGTCCTTTAGGTATATGAAGCCAATCAGGAGCGTCACTTCAGGATCAATCTGCTCCACTAGCTCTTTTTTAGTGAGCCTATAAGCTTCACGAGTGAGCCGCTTTATACGGTTGCGGTCAACGGCATGCTTCAGCCGCCTTTTGGGGACGGAGACCATCATCTTGAGTGGCAGCTCTTGTCGGGGGACTTCCAAGTAGACCACTCTAAAAGGGTAACAAACAAAGCTACCTCTCGAGGCGAATAGCTCATTGAGCTCGCTTCGGAGGTAGATTCTCTCTTCCTTTTTGAGTGTCTGACTCTCAGGCATGTTTCTTTTTTGTACTCTTCACAAGGTGGTCGAGTGCCGCATTGATACTGGTAAAGTCTTTATTAGGGACAGGCATATCCACTCTTAGCTTCGCCTCTTTGAGCGACTTGAGAGTACCTTCACCCAAGCAGCCGATCAATTGATCGCCCTGCTCATACTCGGGGATGCTATGGAATAGCGACTGCACGCCATTGGGACTGAAAAATATCAGCATATCATAGCCCTCTATCTCCTCTTTCGTCACGGGGGTGAACTCAAGTTTGCTAACCACTCCGAGCGTGTGGACAATATTATTGGCGGCCAGCTCCTCAGAGTAGCGCTCCTTCACACCGTCAATCCCTGGGACAAAGAAGTGCTCCTTATCATACTTCAGAAGTAGCGAAAGGAGGTCTCCCACATTGCCATTTTTCTCTGGGAAAAAGACTTTACGCTTCCTTACAGTAATATGCTTTTGCAGATATGTAGCCACGAACTCTGAATTACAGAAGTACTTATAATCCTCTGGCAACTCTATCCTCAGCTCCTTTACTAGCTTAAAAAAGTGATCGGCTACAGTCTTAGAATTGAGTACCACACCCGTATGCTCCAAGATCTCAATCTTCTGATCTCTAAACTCTCTAGCACTCACAGGAGTGATACTAAATAACGGCTTAAAATCTATTTCTACACCCGTCTCCTCCATCAGCTGGAAGTAGGGTGATTTAGTATTGGTTGGCTTTGGTTGCGACACCAAAATGGTCTTAATTTTTTGAGGCATTACTCTTTCCTTATCGATTTATACCAACAAAAATAGCAACGGAGCTATTTCGCAAGTGCAAAGATACAAAATTAAATGCAGAGGGAAATTAAGTAGCTTCGGGAATATGGTGATACTATAGTGAATAAGTAGCATCCTAAAGAAGAAATAGGTACCTCCCAATAGCATCGAAATTACCCAAGTACTGCCTCCACCCCCGGTGATACTCACCAGTAGCGGTAGATAGAGCGTCACCCCAACTAGCCCCCAAACTCGAAAGAAGGCTAGAAACCACTGGCTCACCTTTTCTGGCACGCCAAAAGCATACCACAATACCCCGTATACCAGTAAATTAATCAAGAGGTAGCTCAATCCGTAAAGGAAACCACTGCCGGCCACCAACCAATAGGGGGCACTTCCCGAGCTACTCCATACCAACTCAGCATAGAGAAAGCCCACGAGGAGTATCGTCTGCAGTGCAAGATAAGAATAGAGGGCCACACCTTCTCCTGCCCCCCGCTGTCGTTTGTTACGCTGATAAAAAGCCCAAAGCAACGCCCCAGTTACCAGTAATAGCAATAGTACCCCTATGAGATAATCTCTATAAGCTGGTATTTCAGCTATTATATTGGGTTGGTAACGTTGATTAAATTGTGGCCAATTGTCCATCTTTTGGCTTGTAGACTACTTCCTCCATACCTCAGAGAGGTCGGCAGGTAGCATCGCGAGAGCGTTCTCCTCCGCCTGCCGCATCTCTTTTGCCTGCTCCTCGGTCTGATCGTCCACCCCACAGAGATGGAGCACGCCATGGATCAGCACCCTTAGGAATTCCCGTCTGAAGGGTTCGCCATACTCCTCTGCATTGCTAGTCACCATCTCCACGCTAATCACGATATCTGCAAAAAGCAGCCCATCTCGCGTCTGGTCAAAGGTGATGATATCGGTATAATAATCGTGATTTAGATACTTCTGATTAATCTCCAATATCCGCTCATTGTCACAGAATTGATAGGTTATATCGCCCACCTCGTAGCCATACTCCTCTGCTACATCCTTAATCCATGCATTGACCTCTCTTCTCCTAAAAGCTGGGATAGTCACACCCTCTCCATAATAATTAATAGCCATATCTTTAGTCTCTCAAAGGGATATACTCTGAATAATCTTCACCAAAAGCTGCTAGCTCACGTATCAAAGAGCTACTAATAATGCGGTGCTCGGGAGCTGCGAATAGACAAATTGTCTCCACGCCAAAGTGGGAGCGATTGACCTCGGCAAGGGTCTGTTCGTTATCAAGGTCGCCTATTCCCCTCAGCCCACGAACCAATACGGCTCCTTGTTCCTTGGCATAATTGGCCACAATACCGTCGTATGCCACCACCTTAATCCGTGAATCATCCCGATAAAGCTCCTCAATAAACTTCATTCGCTCCTCCACCGACTGAAATGGTTGCTTCTCTATATTCTGCCCCAATACTATATATAGCTCATCAAGCAACTGCAGTGCACGCGACACGATATCGGCATGCCCTATTGTAAAAGGGTCAAAGCTCCCCGCATATACACCCACTCGCTTCATCTTTACACACTCTCTGGGTCTAGATTTTGCACAATAAAGTCCTGGCGTTCGGGGGTATTATTGCCCATATAAAACTCGAGCAACTCCTGCACATTATCCTCCTTCTTCATCATCACAGGATCCAAACGAATTTGCTCCCCGATAAACTCCTTAAACTCCTCGGGGCGAATCTCACCAAGACCTTTAAAGCGGGTCACACTGCTCTCCTTCCCCAGCTTTTTGATCGCCTCATCTCGCTCCCGCTCATCGTAACAATAGATGGTGGTGCTATCTTTCTTATCCCGCACTCTGAATAAAGGAGTCTGCAGGATAAAGACATGATTCTGGCGAATCAGATCAGGGAAAAAGCGTAGAAAAAAGGTAATGATCAGCAGACGGATATGCATTCCATCCACATCGGCATCCGTCGCGACAATCACCTTATTATATCGTAGGTTGTCCAGTCCATCCTCAATATTGAGCGCTGCTTGAAGTAGGTTGAACTCCTCATTCTCATACACCACCTCCTTCTTACGACCATAGCAATTGAGTGGCTTTCCTCTGAGCGAAAAGACCGCCTGGTGCTCCGCATTTCGGCTCTGCGTAATGCTTCCACTTGCCGAGAGACCCTCCGTGATAAATATCTGAGTATCATCGGCTAGAGAGGCCTTAGGGTCATTGTAGTGCTGTGTGCAGTCACGTAGCTTCTTATTGTGTATCGATGCCTTCTTGGCACGTTCCTTTGCTGCTTTAGAGACACCAGCAAGGGCTCTGCGCTCGCGCTCATTTTCCTGCACCTTCTTGAGCAACGCTTCGGCAGTCTCACTATGGATATGCAGATAGTCGTCGAGGTTAGCTTTGAGGAAGTCTCCCACAAACTTCTGTATCGTCATTCCTCCCTCTTCTATCTCTCTCGAGCCTAGCTTCATCTTAGTCTGGCTCTCAAATAGGGGCTCTTGTATACGGATACTTATGGCAGCGGTAATACCAGAGCGGATATCATTAAAGTCGAAGTTCTTCTGAAAAAAGTCGCGCACCGTACGTCCTATTGCCTCCTTAAAGGCCGATAAGTGCGTCCCTCCATGGATGGTATTCTGACCATTGACAAACGAGTAGTACTCCTCACCATACTGGGTAGAGTGCGTAATCGCCACCTCAATATCCTTACCGATGAAATGGATGATCGGATAGAGTGGCTCACTCGTCATATTCTCCTCCAAAAGGTCCATCAGTCCATTCTTAGAGACAAAGGTCTTGCCATTGAGCGTCAGCTTCAGCCCTGGTTGCAGATAGGCATACATCCGGAGCATCTCCTGAATATACTCCACCTGATAGCGGTAGTTTTTGAAGAGTGCCACATCGGGTAAGAAGTCCACCTCCGTCCCGTCACGCTCCGTGGTATCAAAGAGGTCACTCTCCTCCTTCAGCACCCCTTTCTCAAAGATCACATACTTCCCCTTTCCCTCTCGATAGGAAGTCACTTGCATCCGTGTACTAAGGGCATTAACCGCCTTAAGACCCACTCCATTGAGCCCCACCGCCTTCTTAAATACTTCACTATCATACTTGGCACCCGTATTCATAGTGCCCACCGCCTTCACGAGCGACCCTTGCGGAATACCGCGTCCGAAGTCCCTAACCACGATATGTCGCATCTCAGACTCATCAAGCGATATCTTGATCTGCGTACCATATCCCATAGTGTATTCGTCAATAGAGTTGTCAATCACCTCCTTCAATAGTACATAGATACCATCGTCCTTGGAGGTGCCATCGCCCAACTTCCCTATATACATACCCGGACGTAGCCTGATATGATCCATAGGGTCCAGCGTCACCACCGTATCATCCTTATAGATTTTAGCATTCCCCTCCGTTGTAGGGTCTTGTTGTGCGTTATTTATCTGGTTTTCCAACTCCATATATATGTATATCCTCTCTCTCCTTTTTACTACACTAATTTCTTATAAAAGGCTCTTCTCCGCTTATGGTGTACCTTTTTGAAGTAATTCCACTGCAGCATCACACTGAGGTTCGTCTCCAGCTCGGGATTACTCTCGGCATACTTCACTTGGTAGCGATGCATCACCTTGATCAGATCCTCAAAGATAAGTGCGGTAATTCCCTTATTCTGATACTCCGGCTTCACCCCAATCAAAAGGAGCTCCACTACTTCAGGCTGTTTCGACTTAAGGGCTTTAAGAATATGGATAAAGCCAGTAGGGAAGAGCCTACCATTGGCCTTCTTCAGAGCCTTAACGATGCTTGGCAAAGTAATACCAAAGCCGACGACTTCATCATCATTAGTCACCACTAAATTGACAAAGTCTAGATTGACCATAGGGAGATACTGCTTGATGTAGTACTCAATCTGGTCATCGGTCAGCTCCGACACGCTATACAGTGGGGCATAAGCCTCATTGATCAGCTCAAAGATAGCCCGCCCATACCGCATCAGCCCATCACGCTCCTTAAACTTAAGGAGCCTCACCCCATACCTATCCTGCACTATTTGGCAGAGCCTAGCATGCTTCTCCGGTACAATCTTGGGGATATATATTTTGTACTCCAGCCAGTCAATATCCTTTTCATATCCACGGCGAGCCAATTGCTTGGGATAGTAGGGGTAATTGTAGATCGTAATCATCGTACCCATTTGGTCAAAACCCTCTATCAGCATTCCCTCCTTATCAAGGTCGGTAAATCCCATCGGCCCATGTATCTCGTCACAGCCTCGCTCTCTAGCCCACGCCTCTACGGTATCAAAGAGTAGGTCTACCACTTCATCATCATCAATAAAGTCCACCCATCCAAAGCGAGCTCTGTTTTGCTTCCACTTTTTATTGGCTCGGTGGTTGATGATACCGGCAATCCTACCGACCACTTCACCCCCACGCTTCACCATAAATAGGTCGGCCTCAGAAAAGGCAAAAGCGGGGTTACTCTCTCGCGATAGCGATTTCAACTCATCGCCGATAAGGTCGGGGACATGATTGGGATTGTCCTTGTACAAGTCTAGATTAAACTGCACAAATTCCTTGAGCTCACTTTTATCAGTGACACGCACTAGAGTCAGTCCACGCCCCTCCTTTTCCGACCCAAAGTAGCTAGCTACCCTCCTTGCTTGTTTCTTGATATCAAAAATCATACACTATTATTGTCAAGGCTTGACTGCAAATATACACATTTTAGCGAAGCTTTCGGCTCCTTCCAATACCTTGCAACTACTTAAGGAGCTGCTCCAACTGTGCAACGCTCTCAATACGATGCAATTCTCCACCCCCCTTAGTAATCAAGAAGAGCGAAGGTAGCCGGTAAAGATTGTAGTAGCCCACCAACTTAGAGTAGCTTCCGTCACGATCCTGTAGGTTGATCCATGGGAGCGCTTTCGTGGCACTAATCCAAATATGCGGGTCGGTGTCCAACCCCACCTGTACGATTTCCAAACCACGGGTGCCATACTGGCTATAAAGCTCCGCAAGTGCACTGTTGAACTCTGCCGACCAATTGGCCTGCATCGTAGAAAAAGCAAGGAGCACATTCCGACCTGCCACGACACTCGAGAGCGTCACCTCCCTACCCTCTCTATCAGGTAGCGTAAAGTCGATATACGAGGTCTCCTCCACTCCAGCAGCTTTCAATAGTTCAGTACTACTCCCTTGTACCTCCTCACCTCTCTCTTGCTGCCTGACCACCGCAATCGAGCGTAGTGCAAGGTCATACAGATGCTTAGTACGTGGATTTTCGGGCTGAAAAGTATTGTAGATATTAGCGATAGCTGCAAAGGCTTTGGAGTCGGTTTTATCATACGGATTGAATACCAAGTTGCCATCTACCTGCTGAAATAGAGCAAAGTAAGCGACGGGCGACCGAGGATTGCTATAGATATACTTTCGAGCCACCTCCTTGTAGCTATCGAATATACTATCCCGCTGTGCCACATATAGCTCTGGGCTACTTAGAGATGATCCTTCAAGCTTAGAGAGAGACACATTGGCATCCAAAAGAGCCAACCATACCTCTCGGATTTGCGACGTAGCCTGGTTCCCTTCCACAGAGTAGCTAGTAGCGAAATTCCTTGAGTCACCATTGATAGTAGTGGTAGAGGGGATGGTATCAATTGCCATCGGAATCACCTGCTTACCAAGCCTTAGCCGATAGAAATCAGGATACTCGGGCAGTGGCACATCAAATCGATAACTACCCTTACGCTGTAGCACGGTAGAATCAATCAACTCCGCTCCAGTCAGCCCCTGATACTCCAAGTAAAGGGTTTGTCCCTCCGACTCCGAAATAGTTCCTTGTACTCTAAATTGCTCATCACTCTTACTGCACCCTACCATCGAAAGTAGTCCCACACTGAGTGAGAGTAATAGGAGTAGAAAATTGTTTCGCTTCATCGCTGCTATATCTATAATTTATATGTACACTTAATTCTTAGGGAAAAGAGCTTTCACCGACTCTTGCCAGCCATCACCCGACACTCGGAGAATCACCACTCCCAAGCCCTCAAACATATTACGAGGGAAGACAAAGAAGTCACTACCCTCACACTGGTCACTGTAGATTGGCTCTCCCAACAAGCTATAAGCCTGGAGAGAATAGGTGGCAGACCCTGAGGGGTCATTAATCTTCAGTAGCATCTGCTCACCATTGAGTGGTGTAATCTTTAGGCGTGGCTCTGCTAGTGTAGGTGACTTGAGTGTCGCATTACTCACAACCGGATCCACCCATAGAGTAAGCCCTCCACTCTGCTGGTACTTCGTATAGGGCTGCCACTCATTCGCCACTCGCCACATGGCGCTATTAGCAGAAAGGTCGGAATGCTGCTGGTGCACCACCGAAATACCCTGAGGGATGGTGGCGGTAGGGATCGCGAAGCAAAGCACCTGATCTGTGGTAACCTCCACAGGAGATGGGAGACTGAGGTAGATCTCCTTAAAGGCTCCTGGTACTTGTTGCCCTTTATTCTTCGGATCTGTCACCAAAGACTTCAGAGAGATCACCTGGCTACCAAGATGAGTGGCTCCGTCATTACCATAAATATTGACCACCAGCTCATCTCCCGACTGTGCCTCTCCTGATAGCATCACATAAACGCCATACACCTTGCTACCAGCAGCCATTCGGTAGCTCTCCCCAATCTCCTGTACCCCTTGGTCGCTACCCAAGAGCTTAGCCCTATCCAACTGAGGCAGTAGCTCTATCACACGGGTATTACTTGGAGCAATGCGCATATTGGTGAGCCGCACTGGAGCTTGCTCCCCCCCTTGGCTAGCTCCCTTACCGGCACAAGTGGTAGCTCTAGCACCAGTAGGGTCAAGCGCGGCTACAATCTTCCTCGCCTCCGCATCTTCCGACTCCCATACCCTCTGTAGGGAGGCAAAGAAGTCGTGGCTGCGATTACCGCAATATGATTCTCCACCCGATAACACTCCAGTAATCCTATGCTCGGGGTCCAAGAGTGGCGACCCCGAAGATCCTGAGGCGGTGGTACCAAGATCCCAAAAAGGCACCTTGATGTGCTGGTTCTCGCCAAAAGGTAGTCCTGAACCCGAATAGGTAGAGTAGTTAAGTGGAGATAGAGCGAGATTAATCCGCTTGGTATAGCCATACGGATGGTGGATATTGGCATGTGCTACGTCCATCTTAGGCTCTGCATTCCATCCAGCATAGTATGCTTGGTAATCCGTTGGTGGAATAGTATCCAACTCCAGCAATGCCACATCGGTAAAGGGATGACACCCCAACATCTTGGCACCCGCAATGCTCTGAGTGGCACTTGGTTGGATACCAGAATCGCACATAGGAGTCTGATAATTAAAGAAGAAAACCGATTTTTCCGCTTCCTCCTCCAGCCTCTGAGGAGAGAGTATACCATTACTAAAGTTGGCTTCCATCACATGTGAAGCAGTAAGAATTAGCGGACGACCATCACTACTCGTATTATTGACCAGAACACCTGTTCCTAAATACCCTGACCCAGTAACTACCACCACGACACTCCTTGCTACATCCTGATATTCAGGGTAGCACGCCACTTCAGGTGTACAAGCCAAATTTCTGGGAGAACCAACCTGAGGATTACTATACCTCAGCAGTCCCTCAATGGAGCGAACACCATGGTACAGCTCCTGCAAGTGTAGACGTGGTCGGCTACCCTTAGGTGCTTGTAGCTCTATCACCACATCATCAGCCAAAATAGGCTGAATTGGCAGAGAGGCACTCTCGTTATTATTTTCCCACCCAAAGCCACCAAGGCACCGTGTAGGATCCAAAGTACTATAAATATATAGATAAGCCCCCTTAGGAAGCTTCCACTGGTCAAAGAAAAAGCCCAAACTCTTGGCCCCTTGAGATCGAACACGATACCGCCATACCTCGGTGCCATCACTCCACTGAGTGTGCTCTCCATCTTGGATAATATCCAAGCCCACCTCTATCGTATGCGCAAAGAGGTAAGCCCGAAGGTCAGCAGAACTTTGCTCCATCTCTAGCCGTGCGGAGTCCTGGTCAAATTGTGGTGCCCGATAGGTGGGCAACTGTAGTAGCTCCGCCATACGCAAGCCACCACTCTCCGTTGGTCGCTCGCCACTCCTCGCTATCTGCGCCTGTGAGAGGAGGCAACTGCCAAGGGCTATCACAGCCAGCAATATCACTCTTCTTAATTTCATTGGGTATACCTAGTTTAATGGTGGGCAAAGCCCATAATTCTTCTACAAAAGTAATCAAAAAAGTTCAATGAAGACGAACCTTCCCCCAACCTCCTCCCTTTTATGCGCTATTCCTTTGTTGGAGGTTGTTGCTCGAAAGATAAAATGTAAGTCGCTGAAGACAATGGAGAATTCAGGTGCAGGGGTTACGCATTAGGGGTATATTCATAAGTTAATGACCCTATAAAATAGGAGAAAGTAGTGGCTTAAAAAGCCCATTAATAATAAATTGATATTCAACACTATATAAAAGTGAAAACTGAGTTGCAACTAAGC
>NZ_HF988909.1:13513-22733 GCF_000435035.1 Porphyromonas sp. CAG:1061
GCAAATGCCGAGTTGCAACTCAGTAATTGCTTAGTTGCAACTAAACTTTTGCCCTCTTACGAAGGGAAGGAGGCAAGGGTAGAGAAAGGGCAAAAAAAGAGGGTCAGGAAAAGTCCCGACCCTCGCTAATTGAAAATTGATAATTGGATTATTTCACCTTGAAGTGAAGAGGCACCTGTGACGAAGTGATACCATCAGTGGCAGTGATTATGATGATCACCCGTCCCTTTGCTTTTGCATTATAGGTGAGCGTCTCACCAGAGACGGTAGCCTCCATTACCTCTGGTCGCTCTGAGCGTGCTGTGAAGGTAAGGGTGGCCCCCTCTTGATACTTGAAGAGAGTTGGTAGCTTTACCTCGCCCTTATTCCCTATCGAAACGGTTTGCTCGCTGAGATTTTTGAGCGGTGTCACGGCTTGATACTGGCTGATGTGGTAGCTAATAACCTCTTCGGTGCTCTTACCATACTCATCTGTCAGTACCAGTGTGATTTCGTGGTCACCTGCTGCTTTGATTGGTGCTATCTCTATCTCTATTACCTCTCCATTGCGGTGGTGCTTGATTCCATAGAGATCACCCTTGAGGGCGTAGCTCCACTTGTGTTGGTCGGGGTCATTGACCTTAAGGGTCAGATGCTCCCTTTGGTTGGTAGCTAGCTTTATCATACCCTTTGGTAGACCATCGGTCACGATAGGAGCCTTATTCTCCTTAGTAGTGAATTGCCCTTTGGCTAGTTTGGCCGAGTGATTACCGAAGTAGTCTACCGCCTCAATCACATAGTGGTAGAGTGTGCCATCGTTGATGCCCTTGAGCAAATACTTAACCATCTGGTTGTCGCCACGGCTATCGGGGTATACCTTGATAGGCTTTAGGTCCTTGGTAGAAGCAATCTCCTTAGTGTCAATGTAGAGATTGTAGTAGTAGGCTTCTCCATTATGGGCATCGGCATCTTTGGAAGTAGCCCATGTGAATTGGGCCGTAATGTAGTCGGGAGTGACACTTACCGACTTTACCTCTTCGGGTGCATTATCCTTATTCTCTAAGAGTGCTATGCTTGCATCAATATAGCCTGCACCTAGCTTGCCCTTGAGTATTGGGTTGAAGCTATAGATGTCGTAGGGTCGCAATGCAGAGAGTAGGCGCTCTTTGAGCATCTCATTGGTAAAGCCCTTGCCCCCAAACTTGGAGACTACAAGTGCAGCAATACCTGATACGTGTGGGCAAGCCATGGAGGTTCCCTGCATGTAGCCATAATCATTCCCTGGGATGGTGCTAAGCACACCTGCAGTCATTCCGAAGTCTTGGTCGCCACCGGGAGCGGTAATATCTACGAAGGCTCCGAAGTTGGAGTAGTAGGCTTTCTTAAAGCCCCAACCCATAGATGCCACGCTGATACAGCCTTCGTAGGCACCTGGGTAGTTATTGTACTCTAGCCCATCATTACCTGCTGCGAAGATAATGACACCACCCTTCATCGGGGAGTCGGGGAGTTGATTACCATCTTTATCACAGCCAGCATTCTTGATAAAGTAGTCCATTGCCTCTTTGTCGTACTCGGGCAATTGACCTGGACCAGGGGCGATGTAGCCCCAAGAGTTTTGGCTAATGACTGCTCCATGATCGGCTCCGTACACAATTCCATTGACGCCTGGTACTGTCTTTTCACCCTTGAAGCCAAAGATCTGTGCATTAATAAGGATTACCCCGGTTCCCGCCTCACCATTACCGCCAGCGACACCAGCCACACCTATTCCATTATTATTGATGGCTGCAATGGTGCCGGCTACGTGGGTACCATGGTCGGAGCTTTTGCTTTCGATCTGTCCTTTGCCTTTAAGCTTCTGAGTCTTCTTATCCACAACAAAGGAGAAGCTTCGATCTAGGTCTACTCGACCGGCGAGGTCTTCGTGCTGATAGTCAATACCAGCGTCCACCACACAGACTACTACCTCTGGTCGGCCACTCTCCACTTGCCAAGCCTCTTTTAGGTTGATGTCGGCTCCTGCTAGAGAACGTGCCATCAGGCTACTACCAGTGTTATAGTAATGCCACTGGTTGGGCAATAGGGGGTCATTGAAGTCGCCCGAGCCCAAGGCACGAGTAGATGCAAGTGCCTCACTAGAGATGGGCGTTGCCTTTGTCTCTGGTTGTGCGACAGCATACTTCAGCTCTACGTACTCAAAAGTCTCAGTAGCACCTAGTACCTGCTGTGCCTCTCTTGAAGAGATTTGGCCATCGAAGTTGACGATCATCCAGCGGTCAAGGCCTGCCTTGTGACGGCGCTCACGATACTCAGGATAGTCAACGAAGAGAGGCTCAATACTTACAGCTCCAATTTGGCGAAGGCTGGACTGCACTTCGGATGAGGCACTTCGGAGAGAAGTATTGCCTGCTGCCTTGAGGAGCTGTAGGTCGGAAGGCTTTAGCTTTACGACCACTTGCCCAGAAATGATGGAGGGTGTGAGCTGGTCTCGATCGCCCTCTTGCTCTACTTTCTCTATTGGTTTTTCACCTCTCTGCAGCAGGTCTTGCTGACATCCACCCAATGGAAGCAAGGCTGCCATCAGTGTAGCAAAGTAGAAATAGATGGTTTTATTATGTTGTTTCATCTGTAAATACTATTTAGAAGTTTCTGGTATTGTACCTACGAGCTGGCACACTGGTGAGTGTCTCTTGAGGCTCTTGCAGGTTGTTGGTTGCTACAGCCGAAGTGCCACTCTCTTGAGGTAGCTTCTCGTACCTAATGGTAGCGGTCTTTTTAGCACCAAATATCTCTGGGCTCATATACATTAAGACTACCATCTTTAGGCCTTTCTCCTTATTGACAAAGTTGACGCCATCCATATTCATACCGTAGAATATGAAGCCCTCACTCTCGGCCAATGCTTCAAACTCTGGCGTGGTTCTAAACTGTCCAGGCGAGGTCTCAAAGATGACACGCTCACAATCATTGTAGCAAAGACGTAATAAGCGTACGCTCTGTAGCTCCTCTGGGGTTGACCTTAATAAAGATAGGTGGAACTCGTAGAAGCGGAACTCCTGCTTATCCACATCAGTCTCTTGATTAGTTTGATAGATAGCTGCCCACATCTCATCGGGGTGCTGAGGGTCGTTATTTCCAATTGGCATCTCAATGAGTACCTTACTACCAAGCGATTTCTCCCATGCGGAAATATCTTTGAATTTCACCCTTGGGTCGTAAATCCTCTTCTGAATTTCATCGGTGTAAACCGGTAGCTTATCGAATGTAGGAAGAGGTTTATCGGGTAGATACTGTGGATTGAAACGGACATAATATTCATTATACCTTGTTTCATGAAAGAGTGATGCCACGAGGAACCCATCAGGGCTGATCAGCTTGGGCGATTCGGGCTTACTATTGTAGCGCTCCTTGTAGCCTAGATCTTTCAGATACTGCAGATAGCCACCCTCCTTTTGAAACTCCTTTGGGTCGGAGAGAAGAATCATCACCTGGTCATAGACGAAGTGCGAATCAAGACTATGGAAATAGTTGATCTCAGGAAGCTTTTGGCTAGAGGTCTCGAAAAGTAGGGCATCTGGTGAGCCGAAGTCACTATCGCCAAACTGGATCTGAACGACTTTAAAACCCCTAGCTTCCTCATAAGCGACAAGGTCTTTGTAGACCATATACTTGTGTGATTCTTGGTAGGGAACAAAGTACTCCAATTGACCAGCCTGCTCCACAGTAATGGTGAGCTCGGAAGCGTCGGCTTTCTTTATTGTGACGATTGCTTGCCGTGGCTCGGTGCTGTGATTGCGAGGCGCTGCCAGCTTTATGGACTGGCTATCTTGCAATGGAGTGATTGCGAGCCACTCTTCAGAGGCAGTGATCTGATCCCAACTTATCTCTCCACCGATTACCTGAAGGTACTTTTCGCCACCCATACTAGGTAGTTGGAGTTTGTCACCAGAAAGCTGGGAGAGGTCTAGCTGTAGATCTGCCCCCTTTTGGGATACTGTGATATGGCGTACCAAATTATTATCTGAAATGACAGATACTGTGGCATGCCGCTCTTTACTGCTATGATTTTCGGTAGTCGCTATAGCTAGTTTGTTATCAGACGGAGTGACTGTAAGCCACTCTACTTGTGGAGTGATGCTGTAAATCCAATCTATAGCATCGCCACAACGATTGCAAACTTTGACATTGACCTCTTGCACACCTGCAGATCGGTCAAAAGAAAGCTCGGACTGAGAGAGCTCAATACTTCCGAAGTCGGCCTCTGTGGGCTTATCTTTTTGGCAGGAAGCTAGAGCTACTCCTACTATTAGGAGTCCTATTAATTGTCTTATATAATGTCTCATAGTTGATTAAGCTCCTATTAGAATGACTTCTTGGCACTCCGGCTATGGAGTGATTCGTGCACACGTATGCGTGGGCTAGTATGTAGGTAGTCAAGAGCCTTGAAGTCGCCCTTCTTTACGGCTTGGAATGCTCTCTGCTCCTCACGCGATAGTGCTGTGGTGCCTTGTGGCTGTATGAATAGAGTATAATAACCAATCATCAGTGAAGGCTTGTTATCATTCACATCAGTGAATTGCACTCTCCTGACATAGATTACACGCTCTTGAGTATCGCTTACAGACTTCCAATAGTAATAGGCCTGGGAATCTTTGTCTACCCCATCAAATTGATAACCTGCATCGAGTATCAAGTTCTCTAGCTCGTCAGTGATAATATAACGACGCCCCTCCTCGCGTATACCCCAGCTTAGGTTGGAGAAATACATGGCTTGATCTGCAACGGTCTGGACATAATCAGCCGTAGAGTTCTTTGGGGTGCTGGTAAAGAACCAGTAGGTATGATTAATAGCATCGTATTGAGCATCACTCTTCGCACACTCGAAACCTGCTGCCTTGTATAGCTGAGTGCTTTGGTCTTGATTGATAAATGAAGTCTTAGAGCCTGCTTCACCCTCAAGGCGGATGATGTCTGCTGCCTTGTATTGAGTATTGGATAGGCGATCTAGCCAATTGCCTTTACCTACAGGTAGGGTTGGGAAGGTGGGGTATTTCTTCGTCTGGGGGTAGTAAGGGAAGAAGGCGACCACTGCCCCGCCTTGCTTGATCTCTATCTGAGCATTGATTGCTTTCTGTGTATTACGATATACCAATACAAGGTCTTTGCTTGCTTCCTTATCCTGAACATAGCCATTGTCTTCTAGGAATGCTTGGTACTCCTTTAGCTCTACCTGAGCAGCATCATCATTTATATATAGAATTGACTGAGCTACCGTATATTTGAGCTCCCCTAGATTGCGCATGTATGCAAACATTGGCATGTAGTCGCTATTGGTGATGAATTGCATCACAGTAGGCACCTCTTCTTTTTGGAAGTTATCATACTTGCCTTGCTGGTAGCCTTGTAGTATGGAGCCACGCTCTTGCTCATAATTAATAAGCTCTACATCGGTATGGCTTCGGGAAGTTGGCTCAAATGGCAATAAGTATTTTGCCACCCCTTTTTGTGTGATAAGCAAACCTACCTGCTCACCATTCTGTGCTTTAGCAATCAGCGTGGTAGATCTGCTCTCATACTCCTTATTGGCAGTAACCTTTACGATAAGCATCTTTGCCCCATCACCGCCTACTACTGAGAGCCACTCTTTAGCCTCCTCCTCTATAGGCTCAAAGTGCCAGTCGTCGCTATTCGTAGCAATCTGTACCATCTTCTCGCCTGCCTTATGTGAGAAGACCAGCTCACTCTCTGAAAAGCTAAAGAGTAAGTCGCTTGCAGACTGGGTAACATAGACTTTTTGCACACCTGCAGGGCTAGAGATAATAACTTCTGCTTTACGCTCCTTTCCTAAAGTGTTGGCAGTAGCTGTGAGGGTGAGTTTGTCATTATCTTTCGTTGGAACGAGCCAGCTACTCTCGCCCACATTGGAGATATAGCTCCATACCTTGGTGCCAGAAATAGTTAGGACCTCCTGTCCACCATCTTTGTTAAATACCACATTGGTCAGGCTTACTTCTAGTGCCCCATCATTGATCTCGTTATCCGAAGATGTGCTACACGCTGTTAGTTGTAGCAGAAGTAGCACGATAGGTGCTACAAATAGCCATAGCTTAGCTCTTTTTCCCATAGTTCCTTTTGTTAATTGTTTGTTTGTTAGTTTTAGTTGTTTCGTTTAGGCGATAACCATTACAAATTAACCAAAAATAAATGAGATTATAGAGCTTTTACATAAGAATTTTGAGGGCAAGACTACCCATATAGACGCCCTACCCCACTAGAGGAGATAGAGATAAAAAAAACCACTGTACTCCCATTAGTAAGTACAGTGGAAAAAACGATCATTATGAGTGGACCCTGAAGGATTCGAACCTTCGACCCTCTGCTTGTAAGGCAGATGCTCTAAACCAACTGAGCTAAGGATCCGATATAAATGACAAAACTAGTGAGTGGACCCTGAAGGATTCGAACCTTCGACCCTCTGCTTGTAAGGCAGATGCTCTAAACCAACTGAGCTAAGGATCCGATATAAATGACAAAACTAGTGAGTGGACCAAAGAAGTCGCCAAAGTTTTTTTTGAGTTACATAGAATATAAGTTGAATATAAAATGAGAGACACCCTAGACCTAGGTCTAAGGTGTCTCTATGTATTTACAAGTGTCGGATTAAAGATTACTGAAACTTGTATCTGCGGTCTTTAATATCCGACTTCTGGATGATATAGGTAAGAGCCTGTGAACGAACTATGCCCTTACGCTCAGCATCGAGTAGCCCCTTAGTATCTGCTTCCGTAGCAGGATCCTCAGTACGATTCAGAGCCTTAACGAGGTAGACACTACGCACTCCCTTGAGTGGTTGTAGACTCTCTACTGGAGCATAAGCAGCTGCAGCATTGATAGCTGGCTCGTAGCCGATACCTGCCAATCGTGTAGTATTGAACTTCACCGTGCTGAGGGTGTCGACCTGGCTATGTAGCTGCTCTGCAAAGGCCTCGAGATTGCTGTACTTAGCACCTGTGAGTTGCGCATACATTGCCTCTACCTTCTTCTCGTCACGTACGATATCAGTTACTTGATCCTTTACCATTGCTAGTGGGATCACCTTATCGGTAAATGAAGAGTTGAGACGCACAAATACCCACTTATCTCCACACTCCGTGATATCGCTAACCTCACCTGGCTTAGCCGACATTGCCCACTTAACTAGCGAACGGCTATTCTCGATGCCCTGAGTAAGCATAGGCTGGTCTGCACTCACCTTAACATTTGGAAGCACCTGATATCCCTTATTGAGTGCCAATGAATCAATATCTTTATCCATGTTCTGAGCAATGAAGCTACTGATATCATTGTAGAGAGCAGTCTGCGTATCATTGCTTGCCACGATATTTCGCTGTGCAAAGGCCACCTTGTACTTAGCCACATTGTCCTTAGCCTCGTTGACAAGCACTATATGCTCACCATATTGCGACTTAAATGCAAAGGGCACTCCGACGGTTGCCTTATAAATAGCATCGCTAAAGTCTTCGCCTAGATATTGAGCTGCAGTGGCCTCATTGAGCCAAGTGATCTCTCCACCATTGGCCTTGGTATTGGTATCGATCGAATAATTAGCAGCCAAAGTGGCAAATTGACTTGGATCGGCTTTCAATACAGTGAGAAGGCTATCTACAGTTGGCTGACCAGCTTGTGCAGGTGCCAGCATGATGTGGCTTACTCTCAGCATCTCTGGCGAAACCTTCTTATCCAATAGTTTTGCCACACTTACAGACTGTCCAAGGTCATAAACCTGAGAAACCTCTCCTACTGGAGCCGACTCAAGGAACGCAGCAAAGTCAGCAGGGAAGATAGGATTATTAAATTCACCAATTGGAAGATAGTAATCAACGTACTTCACATCAGAGTAGTCCTCCAAAACGTTGGCTGGGTTCTCGCCAGCCTTAAGTGCCTTCTCCGCCTCGGCAATATCACTCTTTGCCGACTCCACATCGCTAGATGATGGAGTAATAGTAGCATAGATCACATCTAGGTCAGCACCGCCATTTTGTGAAGCAAATAGCTCCTTATGGCTATCGTAATAGGCCTTGATATCTGCGTCCGTCACTTGAACATCTGCATCAGGCGCTTGAGCTACGCTTTGCTGTACATACGCGAGGTCTGCCACTACGCTATTAGCCTTGGTATAGTAGGCTAGCTCTAGCTTGTTGGCTACTACGGCACCCGATATCAGACTAGTGTACTTCTCACCTAGCTTATTAGAGCGAATATCATCCTCTAGCTGTACCCAAATGGCCTTATACTGATCAATGAGTGCCTGCTCTTGAGGAGTGGCTCCCTTTGTCTTGATCTGCTTAAGGAAATTGAGAAGAGCAGCCCTATCAAAGAGCCCCGTCTCGGGATTGGTAAATAGCCCACTCTGTAGGATCATTGGAGATAGATTATCCCCTTGCACTAGGTCAAATGTCTCTGCAGGAGTCACTGTGAGACCAATCTTATCAGCCTCTTCGGAGAGTATTTGCTTGCTCACCATTGTCTGATAGACCATATTGCGTACTTGCTGAGTCTCCGCCTCACTTAGGTTGCGGTTCATCTGCTTGTACTGCTCCATTGTTTGGCTCACTGCCTGCTCATAGTCTTGGATCTTCACCTTATTGCCATTGACGATGAAAGCATCCATCTCGCTGTCGCGATAAAGCGACGAAAACCAATTGCCCACATCCCCAAAGATAAAGGCAAAGAGACCCAAGCCGATGGCTATCACTAGGATGACTGCCCTGCTTCTAATCTTTTCTAATACTGCCATATATACACTAATGTTTGTTTACATGTTCCACATCTATCGTCACCGTTGGTGCACCCTGTTTCGAAGTGTACCCATTTGGTTTGCGAAGTTAGCAATTTTTTAGGACTATATCAAATATCCTTTCTTACGAATTTATCTCTACTCCCCCATTCCCTTGATATTATCAATGTCTACTACGGGTTGTTCGAGCTCAGTAAAGGGTAGTTGTCGAGCTAATCGTATGGCCTCCCACTCCTGGGCATACTCATCGTAAATATCCATTCGGAAGTTCTCAGAACCAAGTCGATCCATCGCTGTGAGCACCCTCTTGATCGTAATAGAGGTAATCTCGGAAGCAGGTGCATAGGTAACAGGCTGGCTGGACTTTTTCGACTCTATTGCCACTAGAAGGCGACAGGCGACTAGCTTATCTAGAGTATCTTGCACAATCACTATCGGCAG
>NZ_HF988909.1:22765-42104 GCF_000435035.1 Porphyromonas sp. CAG:1061
CTCACCCGCTAGTAGATCGGCACTATACGACTCACCCTCGTGCCTGAAGGCCTTGCATATCTTCTTCATAATGATCAGGGCTACAAGGTCTCTAAAGCGTCGGCTAATGCGCTCACTCTCCTTCCTAAATACATATTGCTTTACATTTTGTATAGCATAGCTCAGCTGTGCCCCAAAGAGGATGATGGTCCACGAGAATTGCATAAAGAGCATCAGTAGGGGGATCGCAGCGACACTTCCGTAGATGCTATTGTACTTAGAAACCCATAACTGCCCCGAGATATAGACCATCTGAAAAATCTGAAAAGCTGCTCCAGCCAAGACCGCCGAAGCAAAAGCGGGTAGAAACTTCACCCGCGTATTGGGGAGTAGCATATAGAGGGCGGTAAGAATCAATATAATCACCACAAAAGGAAGCACCTTCAGTAGCGTGGTGACAACTGGAGCAATACTAATCGTACCAAGTAGCTCAATAGAACTAAGCGAGCCGATAAAGATGTTGGAAAATGAGATGGCAATCAGTGAGATGGGCACGATCACAATAGCGGCAAAGTAACCGATTAGACTCTTGCTAATAGGGCGGGAGTCTTTGATCTGCCAAATCTGGTTGAAAACACTCTCCACCGTCAGTAGCATACTAAATACCGTGTAAATCAATACAATAAGACCCACAATAATCAGCACGCTACTCTGGATCTCCGCTAGATACGACTCCACAAAGTCAAAGGCTGTGGTGAGCTCCATCTGATGGGCTGGGAAAGCATCGTAGAGGGCACGCTGCACCGAGGCCTGCATCCCGAAACCAGCCGCCACACTCAGGATAATAGCAAGCGTAGGCACTAATGCCAGCAGCGTGGTATAGGTGAGGGCGGAGGACTTCTGGGCCACCGACCCATCAATAAACTCCTTTACTGAGATATAAAGCACCCTTAGGATACGCACGAAAAAGCCCGACACCCCTTTCATCTCGGCGTCATAAAGCCGCCACATATCACTCGTGATAAAATTATAGGCATTGCCAAACCACTTGCCGAGACGATTAAAGACGGAGTTTTTTGATTCCCTCTTACTTCTCTCCTCTTGGATCTTTTCCAGCCTTTGGTTGATATCCTCCTCTTGATTTCTCATTCAATACTTCCTATATATATAATGAGTAAAGAAAAAACGTATGAGTCCTCAATAAGCCGGGTTCTGTCTGCCTTCTCCCTAGGGATTAGGCTGCTTGCCATCTATCTAGACCTAGAGTCACCCCTAGGCTCTATCGGTCTACCCCCCAGCATCGGGCGAGCCACCCTACAAGCGCTGGTATACGCGACCTTTCCACCCACAATGCATACTGCAGCTCGATATCACTATCAGCTCGGTGGGCTCTTACCCCACCTTTTCACCCTTACCTGTGAAGTTTGCACTCAGTGCAAAGCCACGTGGCGGTTATTTTCTGTTATGCTCATCTACCTCACGATAGCTTCCCGTTAGGAAGTGTAGTGCTCTTTGTGGCCCAGACTTTCCTCTCGTGTAGCACGCTACACCAGCGGCACGCTTTCGGACTCATACGCTCTTACTCTCTCAGTTTCTCCAAAATAAAAGCTCCTAAAGCCGTTGCAAAGATACCAAATTGTTACGACACCACTTGAACCCCTGCGCAGGGGCCACGCATTAGAAATATAAACTTAAGTTACAGCCTTAATATGGACCCCAAAAAACACTCCGTAAAAACCAAACAGTAAGACCTTTTCTAATGCAGAACTTCGTGCAATAGCCCCTCACTAGTGTGGACTATATCGCAAACAATTGTTATATTTACACCAAATAAGAGATAAACTCAAAAGAACTATTCACAAAAAGCACAAGACTGTATGGAGCCGATAAAGCACTACAAAAACAAATGGGATCGCTTCACCATTATCATGACCACGCTAGTATTGATCGTGATTACCATTGCGGTCATTGCCCTGTACTGCGAAGGGGGACTATGGCTTCAAGTGACGGCTACAGTACTATTGCTATTTGCCATCATCCCTATCTTCCTTCGCCCCCTCCCCACCAGCTACGATGGTGAGAAGCTTATCGTCCGATTTTTATGTTATAAAAAGGTCTACAGCCTATCACAGTACACCCCTGTGTATATAGAGCACTTTTCGACCACCAAAGCAGTACGGATTTTTGCCTCGGGTGGGTACTTCGGCTACTGGGGCATCTGGCGCATGCACCTTAATGGGAGAGATCGTTGGGATACGCTCCACTCCTATACTACCTCACGCAAAGAGGATTGCATTCTGCTGATGCCAAAAGAGGAAAGTAAGCATAAAGTACTCCTGAATGCCGACGGAAGGTGGTTCTCCACGTCTGACTAACCACTCATCTCGGCAGGGGTTACGCATTAGAAATATAAACTTAAGTTACAGCCTTAATATGGATAGCTTGTACTAGACAAGCGAGTAAGGACCTCCTCGCAGAGGTCCTTACTCAAAGACACCTCCCCAAAAACCATACGGTGATACCTTTCTAATGCGTTACCCCTTGCCACTCCGCCAGGGGTAACCCTGAATAGGTTTAGGGAAAAGTTGATTTCTTGAGTTATTATTGATAACTTTGCGAGTACATTTTTGTTCATAACTTGATAGCCATTAGTTGAATAAATACTGTTGATACTCAAGCTGTAAATAGGATTTTACTCCTAACAATCTATAATAGTATTGAACAGTATTTTTAGGCCTCCTTATTGCCCCCAATAGATTCTATGATATTCATAGAATAATCAAGGATTCCGCCTAACTAACTAATGGCTATCTCTTTTATCGCTCTGCCCTTTATGCAAAAGGAGGAAACGAGTAAGGGCGGGCACCAATTGGTGCTCGCCCTTATTATTATCAGTCAATAGGAGGGTTACTCCTTATTTCCATCAGCAATAGCCGCTTTGAGGTGCTCAAGGTAAATATTGTTGATCTCCTTATAGTCGCCAAGGCCCTTCATATGTGTCTCCACCTTCCAGCCTTTCTTTTCCAATTGCCACTTCCAGCTCTGGTCTTCATCAGCCTCGCCTTTCTCGTAATCTCCAGCCATATCATTATTAGCGTGGTCACCTACGATGGTCATAAGAGGTTGTAGATGGATTTTCTTATTAGCTACTTTATCCTCTACCATCTTTAGTTCACCAACGAGGTAGTCAAATAGCATTGCTGGATAGTCCACAGTAGCTACATATACATAGCCATGTCCGTAGTTTTCCTTAGCATACTTTTGCATCTCTTGCTCTAGCATCTTATACTTTTGGTTGGCATACTCGTAGTTCTCCTCAGGGTTACCGTGTCCCATAAAGGCGACTGCCTCACCCTTCTGGATATGCTCCTTATGATCATCCACTAGGATCTTAGCTACCTTTTGGATATCCTCTTTAGAGTAGAGAAGAGGGTGACCTAGCACAGCATCATTACGACCTTTTCGATCATCAACCAACTTTACGTTGTACTCCTTCTTCACATAAGCATCCCTTAGAAGTGTAAACTCCTCACCTGGGATAACGTGGAAAGACTGTACATAGACATTCTTGTAGTTCTTCTTCAAGAAGCTTTGCATCCACATTGCAGGTGGAATAAACTCCTTTCCTTGAGCCTGCATACGGTTAATAATAATCCTAGAAGTATAGGAGAGGTAAAGGTCGGTATTGGGGAATTGCTTTTGGAAAAATGCCTTTTGCTTCTCAAAGGTTTGCTGTGGCACATCATAGGTTGAGCCAAAGGTCACTAGTAGTAGAGCAGTGTCGTGCTTCTTTGGGAAAGCGTCGGCAGGGTTTTGTGTAGGAGCTTTTACCTCTTCATCACAGGCAGTAAATGCCATTGCTGTCATAGCTAGAGCGACTAGCGTCAGCATCAAGTTGTAGTACTTCTTCATAATTCTTGTAGTTAAAAGTTTATTAGAAAATCATTAATCCTTCTTTTGGTCAAAGCCTATCTTCACCGTAGCGAAGTAGGTACGTCCAGGCGTCTTTGTACCGAAGTTGAGCCCATAAGGATGGGTCTCCTTGTAGTCAAAGATATTATTTACTCCGAGCGTCAGCTGGAGATTCCACTGCTTCCAATACTTAAATCGGTGGGTAGTGGTGAGGTTCCAAAGTGCAAAGCCAGGGGCATCGCCATAGTAGGCATAGTATCTATCTGTCTGAAGCCTACCATGTAGCCCCGCCACAAGGTCGTAGTGCTTTTTGCGAAGCGTGTAGGTAGCACCCACTGTCCCCTTATGTTTCGAGGTGCCGTCTATTGGTCGCTCCACGATCACCGGCTTGCCATCGCCCTTTTTGGTGAGCTCCGAATCATACACATGGGTACTGGTATTGGTGAGCGTGTAGCCCATAGAGAGCTTCAGATACTTCACTGGTGCCCACGTCATGGCATACTCCAGCTCCCATATCTTGGCATCCTCAGCATTGATATACTGCATGGCACCATCTAGCTCTCGCCCTTCATCGCTTTGGTATTTAGAAGGCAATGGAACTGGGATTAGGGTAATCATATTATTGAGCTGATTATAAGAGCCGTATAGATGCATCGAGAGCTTCTTGCTAGGGTCATAGCTAAAGCCTAAAGAGAAGTAATCTGATACTTGAGGCTTCAGGTCGGGATTACCCAGATAGACCCTTAGTTTACTCATCATCGTCCGCTGATATTCGTAGTAGATCTCCTTAATGGTTGGAGTTTTGAACCCTCGACCATAGGTACCACGGAGTTGCAACCCACTCTCCCCAAAACGGTATTGCAGGGAGAGCTTTGGAGTGATATGGCTACCAAATGCTTTATGGTATAAATACCTCACGCCACCCGTGACATTAAATAGGGGAGTTACCTGCCACTCATCCTGAGCATAAGCCGAAAGGGTATAGGCCGATCCGGAGCCATTGGGCATACGATTGGGAGCAATCAAATGGTCCACAATTCCCTCCACACCAAAGGTAGCTTGATGATCTGTGCCAAAATACATAGAGCCCTTGGCATGAAGTAGGTATTGGCGTTGGTCGCTCTCCAAAGACGACTCCCCAGGCTGATAATAAAATGGCATCGGCACATAATGTAGCCTACCATCATCTAGCACCTCAGGCCGTAAATACTCATCTAGGTACCGACTGTAATAATCATAGTGGTAGGCGTGTCGGTCAAAGCTAGCTAAGAGATTAAAGGTCTGGTAGGCACTTGGTCGGTAGGTGGTCTCCACGCTTGCTGCCTGGTCATTGTATCTCAGGTTAAACTGTCTCCACCGTGGACCCCCTGGCTTGTGATAAATACGCTTTTTGTAGAGCATACCTGTACCACGCACCTCCCACTGCCTATTGGGTCGCCAAGCGATCTCTTGCTGGATACGATGATTATAAAAGGCACTAGTAGTCTCTGTAGTACTATTTTCGTAAAGCTCCTTCCGGTAAAGCTCCTGCGTGCTATTTTGCCAGCCACTACTCCTATCACCTGAGTATTGGGTCACGCTAGAAAAGGTCTTGTACCCCCACGCAATGGTATTATTCTGCTGCCATTGCCCATACGAACCTAGGCGTGTACTATTGACCACCGAAAGTGGCGTATCAGTATAGTCCTTGGTGATGATATTGATCACACCCGCAATGGCATCCGATCCATACAGCGTAGAGGCTGCTCCTTTGACGATCTCGATCTTCTCTATCATAGAAGCACTAATCTTGCCGAGGTCATTTTGACCACCCACATCGCCATGTAGCCTGCGGCCATTCACCAGCACTAAAATATAGCTATTGCCTAGCCCGCCAAGAGTGATTCCACTTCCCATACCACTATTCAGAGCATCAAATGAAGGGGATATCGTAGTGAGGATACCATCGAGATTGTGCCCCGAAATACTGATCAAATCTTGCTTCGACACCACCTCTGTACGCACTGGTGCTACCGCACTATAATGGCGGGTACCTGTTCCTGTCACCACCACCTCCTCCAGCTGATCTGAGAGCTGAATAGAATCCTTAGGAAGCGACTGGGCCTCTGCACCTACCCCATAAAGAATACAGCAAAGCAGGCACCCAAACACGCACCATACACTCCACCTTTTACGTGAGCACATAATATAATAACGATAAATAAATACACACGGATACTAGCCTGTTCCTGAGCCAAGAGTATCCATAAAAATACTAGGCAAGTAGGCAGGTCTCCCGACTTAGTCTTATCCCTTTCAATAGAAAAGCCTTCCCAGAGTAAATCCAGTGGCTTCAGAGAATATCTGAAAGGCGGAGGCAACCTACCTCCTCAAGACATTACGGTAGCAGGAACTGTTTTGGATTCTCACCAAATTCCCTATTAAATAGCCACTCATCGTACACAAGTGACCATACCTATCTGCTTTCTGCAAAGGTACCCAAAAGAAACACAAAAAACAATAAAAATTAAGATTTATTTTCCACAACACGCAACACGCCACCCACCAGCAGAAAAAAGAATAGGCGATCACAGCCAAAACTGAGATGCAACTAAGCAATCGACGAGTTGCAACTAAGCAAACGGCGAGTTGCAACTAAGCAAACGCTTAGTTGCAACTAAACTTTTCGCCCGACCACTACCTCCGACTCGTCCGACCTGTCCGACTCGTCCGATTAGGCACTCCCGATTAATCGCCCTATGGTAAGAACCCCTGCTATAAACCATACGGTAAGAACTTTCTCATGCGTCACCCCTAGGTAGAGGGCTACTATAGTGGATTAATCAATATATTCTTGGTACCTTAGTGCAACTATTGTAAATACGAGGTAGAGAAGTAAGTATGAATATTGCGATTATTGGCACAGGATATGTGGGGCTAGTGAGTGGCACCTGCTTTGCGGAGATGGGGGTAAATGTCTGCTGCATTGATAAGGATCAAACCAAGATTGAAGCACTCAGAAGGGGAGAAATACCAATATACGAGCCAGGTCTGGCCGAGCTAGTGGCTAAGAATAGAGCCCAAGGACGCCTCACCTTTCACACAGACTTGGGAGAGGTGATCAATGAGGTTGACATCCTCTTTATTGCTGTCGGCACCCCTACTGGTGAGGGCGGGGAAGCCGACCTTCAGTATGTATTTGCTGTAGCCGAGGAGATAGGACAATTGGCCACCAAGCACCTATTGGTGGTGACCAAGAGCACCATACCAGTGGGGACTACAGATCGGGTGGAGGAGATAATAAGGGCTGGGTATGCCAAGCGAGGGCTCGCAACACTCGAGCTAGACATGGCAAATAACCCTGAATTCTTAAAGGAGGGGGCAGCGATCAAAGACTTTATGAGCCCCGACCGTGTAGTGGTGGGGTACAAAAGCGACTATGCCAAGGAGCTGTTGCATCGGCTCTACAGACCCTTTCTCCTTAATAATTATCGTGTTATCTGCATGGATATCCACTCTTCGGAGCTCACTAAGTATGCCTCCAATGCGATGCTCGCCACCCGTATCAGTTTTATGAACGAGCTGGCCAACCTTGCAGAGGCAATTGGAGCCGACATCTCTCTTGTTCGGGAGGGTATGGGTTCGGACAAACGCATCGGCAAGGCCTTTTTGTACCCCGGCTGTGGCTATGGGGGCTCTTGCTTTCCAAAGGATGTACAGGCACTCGCCAGCACTGGCCGTGAGCACGGCCGGCCACTGACCATTATTGAGCAGGTGCATAAGGTGAATGAGTGGCAGAAGCTACGCCCCTATGAAAAAGTGGTAGAGCACCTAGGCGACCTCAAGGGAAAAAAGGTGGCAGTATGGGGACTAGCTTTTAAGCCTGAGACGGATGATATGCGACAAGCACCCTCTATCGTGGTGATTAATGAGCTGATCAAGGCGGGGGCAGAGGTATCCGCTTTTGATCCAATCGCCATTGAGAATGCCCGCAATATCTTGCCCTCGGGTGTCACTTATGGGCAAGATATATATGATGCGGTAGAGGGAGCAGATGCCCTTATTCTACTGACTGAGTGGAAGCAGTTTAGGCTCCCCAATTGGAAGCGTGTCAAGGAGCTGATGCGTGGAAATCTAGTGGTAGACGGACGAAATATCTATCCATCGGAGGAGCTAGAGGCTCTCGGCTTGGTATATACGGGAATAGGAATTAACTAATTAATAACAACAAAAGGATTATGAGAAAGTATCTTATCTATTTAGGAATTGCACTTGCAGGTATTGCTCTAAGTAGCTGCAGTAGCAAGCAAAAGACGAATGAAGAGCAAACAACCACTACCACAACTGAAACAGCCGTAGTGGCAGATGAGGGAGTGGACTTCTTTAAGGCTGTTCCTAAGGAGCAACTCGAGGGCGAGTGGACTGTCCAAAAGATCGGGGAGACGGAGATGACTGAGGTGAGCCTCACCCTTTCATTTGACATTGCCAAGAATCGATTCGCAGGCAACTTTGGCTGCAATGATTACATGGGCAACCTTGAATTTGACGACCCCGCCGATGATGACTATGATGCCACGGAGATCGACTTCGATGACCTTGCTGGCACCCTAGCCCTCTGCGAGCATATGGATATTGAGAAGCAATTCACTCAGCTCCTCGACAAGGTTGAGCACTTTACCATCTCTGAAAATGGTGAGCTCTATCTACTTGACGATTTTCGCAAGCCTCTAGCTACACTCGTACGCAAGTAACTCTCATTTGCTTTATGAGCAACAAAAAAGGCAGTCTTGACATTAAGCCGAGACTGCCTTTTATTATAGAGAGAAGGTCGGTAAAAATGGGTATATTTGCAGATAGTTATTAAGGAACATATATTAGGAAACGTATGCAACATTACCTATCACTGGCTGTGGCTCTCATAGCTATCACAGCAGCGACTCTGCCGAGCTTTGGACAGAATAAATTGGATAACAGCCTCACGCCTAGAGAGGTTCTTCGCCTAAGAGAGGGTTGGCACTTCACTAGGGAAGACCAAAAGGCGTTTAGCAACCCCAAGTACGACGATAGCAAGTGGTCACAAGTGGTGGTGCCACACGATTGGGCCATCTATGGCCCTTATAGCCCAGAGATAGATAAGCAGTTCTTGGCCATTTCACAAGATGGTCAGAATACACCTATTTACCACGTAGCTCGCACGGGCGGACTACCCCACGTGGGAGCTGGCTGGTACCGCAATACCTTTACCCTAAAGGAGGGTTATCAGAGCTCCGACCGCACCTATCTACGAATAGATGGAGCGATGAGCAATGCAAGGGTCTTTATCAATGGCAAGGAGGCGATCTACTGGCCTTATGGGTACAGCCCGTTTCAGGTGGATATCACTGATTATATCAATCCACAAGAGAAGCTTCAAAGCATTGCCATTCGCTTAGAAAACCCTGACGAGACCTCTCGCTGGTATCCTGGTGCTGGGCTCTACCGCAATGTATGGGTTACCTTTGCCTCTGGAGTAAAGGTAGCCGAATGGGGCACCCAGATCACTACACCCAGAGTAGACAAGGAGTGGGCACAGGTGAATATCAAGACGACACTCGAAAACCATACCTTTACGGAGCCTGAAAGGATCTCTATCCGTACTGCACTTCTTGAAGGAGGAAATGAGGTGGCGGTAATGGAGAATTCTGGCAGCGAGCTAATGGGAAATCTACTGGAGCAGAATATCAAGCTCCAACACCCCAAGCTGTGGGATCTCAATGAGCCCAACCTATACACTGCCCTTACTCAGGTATTTGTAGATGGCGAGCTGGTGGATAGCTACCAAACGAGATTCGGGGTGAGAACGATTGAGCTACGCCCCGATGATGGCTTTTATCTCAATGGTAAGAAGGTGATGATTCAGGGCGTCTGTCTGCATCACGACCTAGGCCCTCTTGGCGGAGCAAGCCACAAGAGGGGATATGAGAGGCAGATTCGACTGATGAAGGATATGGGTGTGAATGCTATTCGCACTTCGCACAATATGCCAGCCCCTGAGTTGATTGAAGCTTGCAACGAGATGGGGATGATGGTGATGGCTGAGAGCTTTGATGAGTGGGCACGCCCTAAGGTGAAGAATGGTTACCACCTCTACTTTGAGCAGTGGGCGGATCGTGACCTGACCAATCTTGCGAGAGCTTTCCGCAACGACCCTTCTATCGTGATGTGGAGTATTGGTAATGAGATAGATGAGCAAGTGACCCCTGGCGGTAATAAGGTGGCATACTTCCTACAGAGTGTACTGCACCGCGAAGACCCTACTCGCCCCGTGACAGTCGGTATGAACAACCCTCTAGGAGCGGTGAAGAATAACTTTGCTACGACTATGGATTTAGCAGGCTTCAACTACTACAATTGGCAGTACCAAGAGGCGTATGAGCAATTGCCACAGCGGCTGATACTAGGTGCCGAGACCACCTCTACGCTCTCTTCTCGTGGCATCTACAAATTCCCTGTAGAGCGGAAGTCTATGGCCAAGTACCCCGACCAGCAGTGCAGTAGCTATGATGTGGAGCATTGCGGATGGAGCAATCTTCCAGAGGACGACTTCCTCAATCAAGAGGACCTACCTTACACGATTGGAGAGTTTATTTGGACTGGTATTGACTATATTGGTGAGCCAACTCCTTACTACACAGAGTGGCCTAGCCACTCCTCTTACTTCGGAGCAGTGGACTTGGCGGGGATTGAGAAGGATCGGTTTTATCTTTATCGCTCGCATTGGAATAAGGGCCAGGAGACACTCCACATCCTTCCGCATTGGAATTGGCAAGGACGCGAAGGGGAGGTGACTCCTATCTTTGTCTACACCAACTACCCTACGGCGGAGCTATTTATCAATGGCAAAAGCCAAGGGAAGCGGACAAAGGATCTCTCTGTATCTCTGGAAACTCCTCGTGATGGACTACAAAGACAACCACGCTACCGCCTGATGTGGATGGATACGGTGTACCAACCTGGTGAAGTGAAGGTAGTGGCTTATGATGAGCAAGGTAATGAGGTGGCAACTAGAGCTATTAGGACTACGGGCAAGCCTTATGCCATCAAGATGACGCTTGAGAATGACCATATCAAGGCGGATGGTGAGGATATCGCCTATGTACGTGTGCAGATAGTGGATCGGGGGGGCAATGTGGTGCCAACTGCCACTAATGAGGTGACCTTTAAGGCGAAAGGGGCGGGGCGCTTCCACGCTGCAGCCAATGGTGATGCTACCTGTATTGTGCCATTCCAAAGCAATAAGCAACCCGCCTTTAGCGGACAGCTCACTGCCATTGTACAAGCGGGTAAAAAGGGTGGTACTATCCAGCTAACAGCCTCAGCTAGGGGGCTGAAGTCCGATACTATTACAGTCAATGTAGAGCCATAATCCATTTCAATGAAGGATAATCATACCGCTAAAGTACAGGCATATCACGCCAGCATCTGGGTCAATTCAATATTGCCCCCACTGAAACTCGTGGTAGGGATCCTCGGCAATAGCTTTGCCCTCATCGCGGATGGTATCAATTCACTAGCTGATATTCTCTCTAATCTCGTAGTCTATCTGCTACTCAAAGTATCTGGTAAGCCGCAAGACGAAGACCACGACTATGGACACGGCAAGTATGAGACGGTGGCCACCTTTTCGCTCGGGGCAGTGATGATTGTCGCTGGTGTGATGATTGTGGTGGATGGTATATCAACCATTGCTACCTACTTTACTGATGGTGAGCTGCCAGAAATCCCCTCGTGGATAGTACTGGTAGTTGCTATCTTTGCGATGGGGTTAAAGGAGTGGGTCTATCACTACACAATGAAAAAGGCGAAGGAGACCCGTAGCGAGGTACTCCGTGCAGAAGCATTGGACCATAGGAGTGACGTATTTACCTCACTCGCAGTACTGATAGGAGCTGGGTGCGCGATAGCCTTTGGAGGGGTGGCTAGGCTAATGGAGCCTGTGGCCGCTATTGTGGTGGCTGGCTTTGTAATGCGGATGGGTGCAATTGTAACTATCCCAGCACTCAACAAGCTCACAGAGGCAAGCCTACCCCAAGAGACTGAGGAGGAGATTCTCCAGATCGCTGAAAGTGTAGAGGGGATACAACTGCCTCACAACCTACGGACGAGGATGACTGGTAGTGATACCATCGCCATCGAAATGGACGTGAGAGTGGATGGGAACATACCGCTTTACGAGGCACACGACCTCACCATACGCGTGGAAGAGCTTCTGAGGGAACGCTTTGGAGAGGAGACGCACATCATCATTCATATTGAGCCGATGACCCCTTTTGTGCATAAGGTAGGCTCCTACAAAGAAATCCAAAATGAAACTGCCCAATAGGTTGATCCCCGAGCGGATAGAGGCGGGGATAGATGAGGTGGGCAGAGGTTGCTTGGCAGGTCCTGTAGTGGCAGCCGCAGTAATCCTTCCATCCGAATGCTCTATCTCTGGCCTGCACGACTCGAAGAAGCTCTCGCCAAAGCGTAGAGAGGAGCTAGCAAGTGCTATCAAAGAGCAAGCTCTTGCTTATGCCATTAGCGAGGTACCACCAGCAGAGATTGACGAGATCAATATCCTCCAAGCCACCTTCAGAGCAATGAATAAAGCCATCTCGGCACTCTCTACACTGCCCGAATACCTATTGATAGATGGCAATAAGTTTAAGCCCGAGACCGACATCCCCTTTGAGACAATTGTGGGAGGCGACGACAAGGTGGCAAGCATCGCTGCCGCCTCTATCCTAGCCAAGACTTACCGAGATAGATTGATGATAAAATACGCAGAGGAATACCCAGGATACGACTGGGAGCACAATATGGGATATGGCACGCCCCGACATCTCCTCGGGATCCGAAAGCTAGGCATTACCCCACTCCACCGACGCTCCTTTGCACCGTGCCAACCAACATTATTTGATTCATTATGACCAACGAACGTACTAAAGGCTATATTGCAGGCCTACTATCGTCTGCAACATTTGGATTGATTCCACTATTCACCGTCCCACTCATGAGAGAGGGGATGGAGACAGAGACGATTCTCATCTACCGCTTCGGCTTTGCTACACTTCTAGTAGCTCTAGTAATGCTCCAAAAGCGAATATCCTTTCGGGAGACAGCCAAGCACATACGTATCATATTCATTATGTCGACCCTCTACTTCTGTAGTGCACTATTTCTGATCAATGGCTACAAAGTGATGACCTCGGGCGTGGCGACAGTGATCCACTTTATGTACCCGCTGATGGTGGCACTCCTGATGCTCATATTCTTTAAGCAACGGATGACCCGTCGTGGGCTCATCTCACTAGTCATCGCTTTTATGGGGGTAGTACTACTTTCGGGGATTTTAGGTAGCGAAGGGGTACAAGTAAAGCTAACTGATATCGCACTAGTCGCTTTCAGTGGTTTCTGCTATGCAGTCTATATTATTGTGGTGAATAAAACGACTATTGGCACTATTCCGAAGTGGCGACTCACCTTTTACCTGATGCTATTTAGCACCCTATTCTTTATAGGTCTATCTATCGGTAAGCAGACACTTGAGCTACCCCCCACACCAAGAGCATGGGGCTTACTCTTCCTATTGGGGTTGGTGCCTACATTGATATCCAATTTATTCCTCATTGTTGCCATTCCTATCATCGGCTCTACCACCACTGCTATTATGGGAGTACTTGAGCCCCTCACTGCAGTGATCGTCGGAGTTACCGTACTAGGGGAGCAACTCACGGCACAAAGCACCCTCGGCATCGGTGCGGTGATTATCGCTGTAGCTCTATTGGTGAGTGAGAAGCGACCCACCAGATAGATCAGTGCCTTCTATATCCCCTTCCGTAGCGTTGACCGCTGTGCATTCCTGAAGGCCGGACATCGGCACCCATATTATTAAAGCGGTAAGAGAAGGTCAGCATCACATAGGAAGTAATTCCATTGACCTCACTATCTGTAATTCGATCCAGTGAGATTTGCCTCATAAACGTGGTACGTTGCTGTAGAAGGTCATAGCCTGATAGCTGTAACGTGCCACGTTTTTCTTTCAAAAACGAGTAACTAACCGAAGCATCGAGCAGCCAAAAGTTGCGCTTCAATTGATCTTGATAGCCCGAAGCATCTTGGTAAGTGAGCTTGGAAGTTAAGGAAAGGCCAAAGGGCAAAGTGACTATCGCTTCGCCAAACGCATTGAAATCCCATGTGCGGCTATCCATCTCCTTAGAGATGCTATTCTTCGCCTGCTGCATCATCGCAAAGCCACCCACGGTCGCTTGTAGCCAAGGGCCACTCCAAGTAATCCTTTGAGACAGCATAGGTCGCCACACATCGGCTCGGTTAAGGGCTTCATTGACAAATCCCTTATCACGCGAATAACGCACCCTTCCGAAGGTGAAACTACTCCACTTCGACGAAGCTCCACCCATCGGCAAACTCATCATAAAACCGCCGAAGAGCGACTGATTACCACTGATATTCTGATAGCTCGTCTGCCTCACCCCTGTGGTAGCATCAATCTTTTGTATCGGTGCCACTGCATTATTGGTGAGGTTCCAGCCCCACATCATATTGAGACTTTGGCGAGCCATAGGTCTATTGAAGTTGATGCTTCCCCATACACTATGCGAAAAAGAGGGGAGTAGGTCGGGATTACCTTGCACCTGAGCGAGCGGTGAAAGGACAATCGTTGCAGGGTTGAGCTGGCTCATAGAGGGTTGACTGGTACGACCATTGTAGCGGATATTGATTTGCAATGAATCCGAAGGTCGGTATTCCAAAATCGCGGTAGGTGCATAATTCCACACCGTACGTTGCTTATCAAAGGTCACCTCACCCCCTTGTGTGGATATTGTATGCGATGTACTTGGGTTCACCCCCATTCCAGCATAGAGGTAACTGCGAGGGGCAAGTTTATAACGCAGGCGCGCTAATATCCTATGGGTAAAATAGCTATTCTCCGACCCCCTTGAGTAGATAGGGTCTAGCTCCGTGTACTCTCCCGTAGCACCCTTATTGAAGGTCGATTGATCGCTCTTTCTCCTACCAAAGTTGGCATCATACATCAATTGAAGTGCCCACTCCTTACTAAAGGGTTCAAGATAGGCGACTCTAAAACGTCCCGACTCTCCACGGTCATAAGAGCGTTGTTGCTGATCGCGTAGCTTCTTCTCCTGCGACCGTCGGAAGTTGGTCTCAGATAGCTGAAGCCCCTCTCCATCAGAGCCATTAAATCGGTAGGAGAGACGGGCATAAATATTCCGCCCTAGCTCAGTAAAGGTATGACGGAAGTGCAGATCGCCATTCACCTCGTAAGAAGTTCCATCATTAGTTCGTAACGATTGGCCATCATTAATAGCGATACCCTGACGGTTAGTTGTCTGAAATTGGGAGCTATTATCCGTTTTATTCCAATTATATCTGAAGTAAGGCTCAAAGACCAGCATAGTGGACTCCTGGGGGTTCCACTCTAGGCGACCATTAAGGTTGACCTCCTCATCCCTCCTAAAGTTGTGATACTGCTCCGCCTCGTTATTGGCCTTTTCGCCACCCAGCAATTGAGTCGTCATCGTCTTGCCATCCACCGAGAAATCACGGCAATTATAAAAGGCTTCGGCAGTGACCTTCAGGGTTTTATTGAGGAAGAGGTCGTCGTAATTCCCCCCTATCCTACGGGTGGTCTCCTCTCCTCTTCCCCTTCGCACGCCATCAATATTATTCAGCTCGCCGATAATAGTGTACCTCGCATCGTGATTAAATAGATTGACAAGGGCATTGGCAGTATACCGCTGTTGCGTGCCATATCCGGCCGACAGATTAGAGATCAACCCACGCTTTTTATCCTCCTTTATCTCCAGATTGAGCACCTTCACCTTCTCCCCGTCGCTCATCCCGGTGAGCTTTGCCTCGTCCGACTTCTTATCTACCACCTGCAGATTCTTTATCATATCAGAGGGGAGGTTGCGCGTAGCCATTTGTGGATCGTTTCCGAAAAAAGACCGCCCGTCCATCTCAATCCGCTCTATCGCCTCACCATTATAGGTGATTTTTCCATCCTCATCAATCTCCATACCAGGGATGCGCCGTAACAGTTCCTCCAAGCTAGCCCCTTGTCGCATCTTAAAAGCAGCCGTATTGAATTGGATCGTATCTTGCTTCACCGTCATTGGCGTCGCCTGCCCCCTTACCTCTAGCACCCCTAGCCTAGTGACCGACTCGGAGAGGTAAATCTTGCCCAAGTTTACACTCTTATTCACTACCTCCACCCCTTTGTAATAGGGCTCCATACCCAAAAAGCTGATGTGTAGGAGATACTTCCCTGGGGCAATATTCGCAAGAGAAAATTGACCCTTTGTGCCTGTAGAGCTACCTGCCACATAAAGAGAATCGGCTTGATGCAAAAGACGTACTCCCGCCCCTACAATAGTCTCCTCTGTCGCCTCCTCATAAACTATCCCTTTGATTGAATAAGTCTTACTCTGTGCTGATGCCAAAACAGACACCAGCAAAGCTCCTACGATCCATAGCCACTTTCGCATCACGCCTGCACTTTAATATATTTATACTTCTCTTAAATATCCCTTGGATGCCTTCTCGCCACAAAAGTTTAAGGGCAAGAGATATTTTCAAGGGTTACGTTATGAGTAAGAATATCAAGATAGGCTACGCTTTTATAGTTTCATCTAGGGCAAAAATACTATCCTGAGGCATCTCCATAAAACCTCTATGCTAGTAGAGTAAAAGTTGAGATGCAACTAAGCAATCGGCGAGTTGCAACTAAGCAATTGCCGAGATGCAACAAAGCAAATGCTTAGTTGCATCTCGGCAGACACATTTATATAGCACTGAATTACAGACAGTTATAAAAGAGCCTTTGCGACCCTATTTTAGCCGGATTTTTACCTGGCTTCTCTATTGCGTAACCCCTGGAGGTATTTTAATTTGGCTTCCACCATAAACGTTCTTTTATGTAGCTTTGCAATTAGAATGAAGAATTGGTGCCAAGACATATTCCGACGACTGATCTATCCGCCCACTTGTATCGCCGAAAGCAAATTAAAGGGGAGGCTAGAGGGGCGGGTATGCCTCGTAACAGGTGCCTCCTCGGGCATTGGTTTTGCCTTAGCTAGCAGGCTGATCGCTCTTGGTGCCGAGGTGATCCTCCTTTCACGTCATACCGAAGAGCTGGAGCAGATGTATGGCAATGAAAGCCGTGTGGCCATCTATTCTGTGGACCTCCGAAATCGGGAAGAGCTGCTCCGCACCTCAAGCCTGATTGCCGAAAGATATCCAAAGATAGACTATCTCTTTCTGAATGCGGGCAAATCAATCTGTAGGGCCATCCCCGAAACCATAGAGCGACTGCACGACTATGAACGGACGATTAGCGTCAATTACCTTGGGCACGTCGCACTGCTCTTAGCACTCCAGCCGTCTCTGAAGCGAAGTGGTGGTCGGGTCATCTACAGTGGATCCGTCAGTCTGCTATACCCATACGCTCCTAAGTGGTCGGCCTATCACGCCTCAAAAGGGGCCATGGATATTTGGCTACGTACCGCTAAGGTAGAGTGGCATCGAGAAGGGATCAAGGTGCTGACCGCCTACCTGCCACTCGTCCACACCCCGATGTCGGGAGCCAATGCAACATACCGCAATCTACCTGGTTATACGGCAGATGAAGCGGCGATGAAGCTACTCGGCCTCGCCCTTAGCAAAGTTCGCACTACTTATATCCCGTGGTGGGCAAGAATCACCGCTCCAGTAGCACGACTGCTTAGGACACCTATTGAATGGATATACCAACGTACTAACTATGCGAAATAAATCCCACTTCTCCCTATTGAAAGCCCTTTGGCAGATCAAGTTCATCACCCCCAAGGGGCTCTTCACATGGGGTAAAGCTATCCGCTCCGAGGGGGTCAGCCTGATGGCACTACTCAGGTTTTCAGCAGAGACCTACCCCAATAAGAAAGCGCTCAATAGCGAAGGCGAAGAGCTGACCTACCGACAGCTTCTTGAGCAAGCTTATGCACTAGCCAGCCACCTTCAGCAGAAGTATGGCATCACAGAGGGGAGCAAAGTGACCCTACTCTGTCGCAATCATACCCAAGCGGTGCTCTCGATTTTTGCAGTCTCACGCTTGGGGGCTCACCTTTACCTCCTCAATAGCGACCTATCTGCCCAACAGCTCTCTGACCTCTCCAGTAAAAACAAGGGGTATCAGCTATGGATTACCGATTCCGACTTGCCTTTTGTAAAAGGCAGAGTGGTGACGACCGAAGAGCTATCCACCCTTCCCTCCACAAACCATACCGCTCTACCGAAAGTAGCACGAGGCGGTATAATATCGGTTCTCTCCGGAGGCTCCAGTGGCCACTACACAGAGGCAAGTCGCAAGCCCTCCACTACCGCCTTCCTTCCTCCTCTCTTAGCTCTGCTTAGGCAAATTGGCATCCACCAGCAACAGAGTGTCTATATCCCCCTACCCCTATTTCACGGGTTTGGGTTAGCCACACTACTCATCTCCCTCGCGATGGGAAAGCAGATATGGCTCACTAAGCACTTTAGTAGCTCAGAGACGCTGCACAGTATCAAAACAGGAGAGATAGAAGTACTCATCGTGGTTCCGTCGATGATACCGAGATTGCTACAGCATCCCAACGCCTCAGGCCAACTCGCCTCACTTCAAACCATCATCACAGGCGGAGATCGGCTCACCCTCACACAGGCACATCTCTGTCTTAAGGAACTGCCGAATACACAGCTATTCAACCTCTACGGCACCTCGGAGGCTGGATTCTTCATGCTGGCCACCTCCGAAGAACTCAGAAAGGCGACCACAGAAATACCGATAGGCAGACCCATCAAAGGGGTAGCGTGCAAGATCAATAACCCATCGCCCCAAGGGGTGGGTGAGCTATGGGTGGCCTCAAAGTGGGCCATGAGTAGCCGACAAGGGAAATGGCAAGCCACTGGCGACCTCGTCTACCGAGACCCTCAAGGGCTTTACTACCACCGAGGTAGAGCGGATAGAATGGTGGTCTGCGGAGGAGAGAATATCCACCTAGATCACTTAGAAATGGTTGTAGAGCAACACCCCCTGATAGCTACAGCGAGAGCCTTTACGATAGACAACCCCACACTAGGCAATAGCATCGGATTAGAAATAGAATTGATTGAAAAGGGAGCCCTCAGCGAGGAGAGCTTTAGAGAGTGGATAAAAGAAAAAGTACCCTACAGCTCTGCTCTCACGCAGATAGTCTTCAAAGAGGTGACACTCACCAGTACCGGCAAGCGCCCCTCCTCAGGGATTACGCATTAGAAAAGTCTTATCACCAGACATTCATCAGAGAGTCAATGGTTAAGGTGGATGTTGCGCCAACTTTCATATTTTACCGCTCTCTGATTACCTAATATGTAAGTACCTCATTTATGATTGGGGCGTTTCACATATGCGAAT
>NZ_HF988910.1:0-2384 GCF_000435035.1 Porphyromonas sp. CAG:1061
AAATGCTATCCGTCTGGTAGGCTATGTGGGGAAGGAACCCAACATACGGTGGTACGACCCCACCACCTGTGCTGTACGCTTTTCACTCGCCACACACGCCCCTACGCATCTCACCGAGGAGGCACTGGAATGCAGTGGAGAGGTGACCGACTGGCATAGGATTATCTGTTATCGGGCACTCGCAGAGGAGGTAGGTACCAAGCTACTCCCTGGGGATCTGGTGGAGGTGTCGGGGCGGCTGACCTATACACGTAGCTACAATAAGCAGGGGCAGTTTACCACGCATACCTTTATCATCGCCAAGGAGATCACCCTTCTTAAGAGAAAGGAGGTGGCCACTACCACCCCAACGGAGAAGAAGGTACAAGAGCGATACGGCCACCTCTTTGAGGAGCTAGAGAAGAATCCCGATGGATTGCCCTTTTGATTGAGCACACAACCGCTAATAATATAGACCAATAGATATTTTGGACGACCCGAGTTATTTATCCAGTTTATTCGAAGGTGTAGTGACCTATCCCATCACTACACCGGTGATCATTGCACTCATCCTGGCACTTATTTGCTTGGTATTGAGTGGTTTCTTTTCAGGCTCGGAGGTGGCCTTTTTCTCACTCCGCCCCAAGGATATTGAGCAGCTCGAGGAGAGCTCAGAGAAGCGAGAGAAGCAGGTGCTAGAGGCACTTGCCAATTCAGACTACCTACTCGGTACTATCTTGGTGATGAATAACTTCGTGAATATTGCCATCACCATGCTCACTAGCTATGCCGTAAGCCGACTCTTTGACTTCGGCGAGGCACAGACTTTGGGCTTTATAGTACAGGTGATCGGTATCACCTTTTTGGTCCTCCTTTTTGGTGAGATTATCCCGAAGGTCTACTTCCAAAACCACGCCCTTGCGGCTACGAAGTTTATGATTGGTCCATTCCGATACCTGATGAAGGTGACTCAGCCAATCGTCCACCTCCTAGTGAAGATAGGAGCCGGAGCCACTAAACCCTTTATCAGTAAGGAGAGCAAGGTGACGGAGAGCGATCTCGAGCGGGCTATTGCCCTGACCACCGATGACCAAGAGGAGCAGCAACTCCTCCATGGGATTGTCCGTTTTCATCGCAAGACAGTCAATGATGTGATGACTCCCCGTATGGATATTGTGGCGGTAGACCTTGAGGATAGCTTTCAGAGTGTCAAGGCGCTGATTGTGGAAAAAGGGTACTCGCGTATGCCTGTCTACGATGAACGGATCGATAATATCAAAGGAGTCCTCTATGCCAAAGACCTACTCTCGCACCTCTCGGAGGGCGATGACTTTGCGTGGCAACCGCTGATTAGGGAGCCTTTCTTTGTGCCAGAGAGCAAGCGGATCAATAGTCTGCTGGAGGAGTTTAGAACCGAAAAGATTCATCTCGCCATAGTGGTGGATGAATTTGGTGGCACTAGCGGATTGGTGAGCATGGAGGATCTACTCGAGGAGATCGTGGGGGAGATTGAAGATGAATACGATACCGATGAGGAGGTGCTCTACACGGAGCAACCCGATGGAAGTATTCTATTCGACGCCAAGATAGGGATTGTGGACTTCCTGCGTATCACCGGAGTGCCCGACTACAAGGAGATCGAGGAGGAGATGGAGGAGGTGGACACCCTCGGTGGAATGCTACTGGAGGCAAAGGGCGACTTCCCTACAGTGGGTGAGGAGATCTATATCCGCAAACACCGCTTTGTGGTGCGTGAAATGGGGCGCCGACGTATTAGCAAGGTGCAGTTTTATCCCGACACTGAGGGCGAAGCAGAAGCAGAGGAATGAGCCCGAAGGTGCTGATCTTTCTCACGCCGATAGAGCAGGAATTGGAGCGAGGAGAGGCGGTGCAAAGGGCGAAGCAACGGGTACTTTCCTCTCCTATTTCATATACTACTAAGGGGCGACCAAGGCTGGAGGAGCACCCCGATTGTGCCCTCTCAATCTCGCACTCTCAGCACTGGCTGGCGGTGGCTATCGGACCGCTAGGAACACCACTAGGCATTGATGTAGAGGAGAAGGCCCAGCAGGCTGAGCGGACCTTGCCACGCTATAGCACCGCTGAGGAGCAAACCCTTCTAAAGAAGTACGGACTTCCACCAATACAACTCTGGACCGCCAAAGAAGCGGTCTACAAAGCCCATTCGGAGCAGCTTTCCAAAGGCATCAACCAGATAGAGATGGTCTCCCCTACCCTCTGCATCGCTACCACCGACAGCGGGAACCAGGTGGCACAAACCGTCCATTCCCAATACCTAGCAATAGAAAAGCTCTACCTCACCGTCGCCACCGACATTGAGATAGAGCTCCGAACCGTCTAAATTCAAAGGATAAGGACCTCCTTGGAGGTCCGATTTGTCGTAG
>NZ_HF988911.1:0-2112 GCF_000435035.1 Porphyromonas sp. CAG:1061
CTGCCTTACACACTTTTTGGGATACTACCTTTCTTATTCATCGAATAATAACATATCTGCAACAGTTGTTCGGGGCTTAGGGGGGATGCCCCTCCGACTTGTCTGATAAGCCACTATCCAAGACATTTGATAGCTTAGGTGGGAGACTCTTTTTTTACCGCATTGAAACTGGAGTTTCACCGCATCGAAACTAATCGGTTGAGGCAACAAAAAAGGGCGCCCGTTATGGGTGCCCTTTTTGCATTATCCTCTTAAAACGACAAAAGCTGTACTTCGCGTACAGCCTTTGTCGGTCATTCCACAATATATTAGGATGTTAGGTAAGAAAGATTGATTAGGTTATGCTTTTCTGACAACACAAAGGTCATCAAATCTTAACATCTTACCAAGTAAATCCCTATGCTTTATAACACTAGTTTCTTGAATATATATTTAATAAACGGTGGTATGTATAGCGTCGTTAATAAATATATTTACTTGACTTTTGCTCCAAGTTGCTCATGGATTTGATTCTCAATGAGTTCCAATAAGTCGGGATTTTCATTGAGGACTTCAATCGCTTTGTCTCTACCTTGTCCCAATTTGGTATCTTCATAGCTATACCATGAGCCGCTTTTGCGTATGATATCTAGGTCTGCACCTACGTCGACGATCTCTCCAACCTTGGAGATACCTCGTCCAAACATGATATCAAACTCAGCGCGACGGAATGGAGGGGCTACCTTATTCTTAGCCACCTTTACCTTGGTGAGGTTACCGATCACTTCGCCATCAGCATCCTTGATAGGAGTGCTTTTGCGGATATCTAGTCGCACCGAGGCGTAGTACTTCAGAGCATTACCACCGGTAGTGGTCTCGGGGTTGCCGTAGGCACCAATCTTCTCACGCAACTGGTTGATAAAGATACAGGTGGTCTTGGTACGATTGATGATACCGGCGAGCTTACGCAGAGCCTGGCTCATCAGTCGGGCATGAAGACCCACTCTATTCTCACCCATATCGCCCTCAATCTCACCCTTTGGGGTCAGTGCCGCCACGGAGTCGATCACGATGAGGTCCATTGCCGACGAACGGATTAGGTTCTCAGCGATATCAAGTGCCTGCTCTCCCGTATCGGGCTGAGATATCCAAAGCTTGGAGAGGTCTACCCCGAGTGCCTCGGCATAGCTGCGGTCGAATGCATTCTCCGCATCGATGATGGCAGCGAAGCCACCTTGCTTCTGGCACTCTGCGATAGCGTGTATGGCTAGAGTGGTCTTACCTGACGACTCAGGGCCGTAGATCTCCACAATTCGTCCCTTGGGGTATCCCCCTACACCGAGGGCAATGTCGAGGTTGAGGGAGCCGGTAGGGATCACCTCTATATCCTCGATTTCCTGCGACGCCATATTCATGATAGAGCCTTTGCCGAAGGTCTTCTCAATCTTATCCAACACCGACTTAAGTGCCTTCTCCTTCTGCTGTTGCTCTGCCGATTGCTCCTTTGTCTCTTCCTTTGCCATTACTCTTTATCTTCTTCTAATTGTTTGATCAATTTAAGTACCTGTGCGGCATGCTCCTTGGTCTTGATCTCCCGGCCGGAGAACTTACCTCTCACCACACCCTCCTCATCAATGAGGAAAGTGGTACGCTGCGTGCCCATATACTTTCGGCCATACATGCTCTTCTCCACCCAGACGCCAAAGTCTTGCTGTAGCTCAGTCTCGGTATCCACGATAAGGGGGAAGGGGAGGCTATGCTGCTCAATAAACTTCTGGTGGCTCTTGGCACTATCCTTGCTCACTCCTATCACTTGGTAGCCAGCATCCTGTAGGTCGGCCATGCCGTCACGAAAACTACACAGGTCGCCCATGCCGTCACGAAAACTACACGCCTCGGCAGTGCAACCACTGGTATTATCCTTTGGGTAGAAATAAAGTACAAACTTCTGCCCTTTCAGTCCCTTGCGGGTGTACTCCTTACCATCTTGGTCCACCCCTAGGATTTCGGGGATCTTATCGCCTATCTCTATCATAGCTCTAGGTCTATATCGTGAAGCTCATGCCATGGGAGCCCTTGCTTTGCCACCTCCTCTAGGAATGGATCGGGATCAAACTCCTCGACGTTGAAGAC
>NZ_HF988911.1:2133-25027 GCF_000435035.1 Porphyromonas sp. CAG:1061
GTTGAAGACACCATGCCCACTCCAGAGGCCTTTGAAAAACATCATCGCCCCAGTAGTAGCTGGCACGCCAGTGGTATAGCTAACGCCCTGCGCACCGGTCTCCTTGTAAGCCGCCTCGTGGCTACAATTATTATAGATGTAGTAGGTACGCTCCTTGCCATCCTTGATACCATGGATACGGCAGCCGATAGAGGTCTGACCGGTATAATTCTCGCCTAGCTCCTTAGGATCGGGGAGTACCGCCTTGAGGAATTGGATCGGTACGATCTCCTTCCCCTCATAATTGATTGGCTCAATACTTGCCATACCGATATTTTGGATCACCCTGAGGTGGGTGAGGTACTCCTGCCCAAAGGTCATCCAGAAGCGTGCCCTCTTGAGGCTTGGGAAGTTCTTCACCAAGCTCTCCAGCTCCTCGTGGTAAAGGAGATAGCTCTCACGTGGCCCTACCTCGGGGTAGGTGAGTGGCTTGTGGATAGATAGCGGTTCGGTCTCAATCCATTGGCCATTTTTCCAATACTTACCCCTTTGGGTCACCTCACGGATATTGATTTCCGGGTTGAAGTTGGTGGCAAAAGCCTTGTGGTGGTCACCAGCGTTGCAATCCACGATATCGAGATAGTGGATCTCATCGAAATGATGCTTAGCTGCGTAAGCGGTGAAGACACTAGTTACCCCAGGGTCGAAGCCACAACCTAGGATAGCAGTCAGCCCAGCCTCCTTGAAGCGGTCCTGGTAAGCCCACTGCCAGCTATATTGATATTTCGCCTCGTCCTTTGGCTCGTAATTGGCAGTATCGAGGTAGTTGACCCCGCACTCCAAGCAAGCATCCATAATGGTGAGGTCTTGGTAAGGAAGGGCTACATTGATCACCAACTCAGGCTTAAACTCATTAAATAGAGCTACTAGCTCCTCCACGTTGTCGGCATCCACCTGTGCGGTCTTGATCTTCGCCTCCTTGATATTATTGGCTATTGCGTCGCACTTCGCTTTATTGCGGCTAGCGAGCATAATGTCGGTAAAGACATCGCTATTCATCGCCACCTTCTTAGCTACTACAGTGCCTACACCTCCGGCACCTATGATCAGTACACGTCCTTTCATATTACTTTTATTCGTCTTAAGGGTGTTACTTACTAAATACTCATTCACTCAAAGATACCACTTTTTTAGCTATTATAAGGTGGAGCAAGTTGGCGCCATCATTTTTCTTTCCCTATTATATCCAAAGGTGACAACTACAGGGGTGTGGTCGGAAAGAAAGCATACCCCCTCTTCATTATTGGGGTGGATGCTCTGATAATTGATGGGTGCGAGTAGGGGTGAGTAAAAGATGTAGTCGATCCGCTGACGCTCAGGCAGAGGGATTCGCCCAAAGTTGTGAAAACTCCAGCTGGGACCCTCCTTCACAGGGCTCTCTAGGTAACTATCAAGCAAGGGTAGAGGGTGCTGCATCAGCTCTTCACTCGGTGCCGCATTGAAGTCGCCCATCACTATCACAGCTATTTGCGCTTGGATAAAGGGCGCAATATGCTTAGTGAGGAGCGCTAGACTCTCTCTGCGAGCCACCTTTCCCACATGGTCCAGGTGGAGGTTGAAGCAGACCAATTCCTGCTGAGCCTCACGGTCATAGAAGTAGCCCCAAGTGACGATGCGAGCACAAGCTGCGTCCCAACCAATACTCGCCACCTCTGGCGTCTCCGACAGCCAAAAGTAACCGCCCTCTTTCAGCTGAAAGCGGCGTGTGTCGTAGAAGAGTGGGGCATACTCCCCTGCCTCCTTCCCATCGTCCCTTCCCACACCGATGAAGTTGTGGTGGGGAAGCATTGCGACAAGGTCCTCCAGCTGATTTTTCAGCACCTCCTGAGCGCCCAGTAGGTCCATGGTTTGGCTGTTGAGTAACTGTGCCACACCAGCTTTCCTGAGGCTCCACTGCTGTGCCGAATCCCCTTTATTGTCATAACGTATATTGAAGGTCATCACCCGTAGCTGCTCCCCCTCCGCCAAAAGTTGTGGCGATACGAAAAGCAGCAAGAGTGCCGCTACCATGATCGATCTTAATCTTAGCTTCCTCATATCTTCCTTTTTTGTAGCAAATATAACCAAATTAGAGGTGGTATGGCTAGTGGCTTCTACATTGTATTCATCGGAGTGCCTATAGATAGAGAATGTTGCATGAAGTGCCATTCTCACACACTTGATTCAAATGTGCTGAGACTTTGCACGAAGGATGAGATGCTAGGCAACCGATAGGGTGCCAAGGTCCCTAAATAGGCACTGAGGGTGAGGGCGCTGGGAGCGTACTCACGTACGTAACCGAGCCCGAATTCCGAAAGCAACGCCGCAGATCGCCTTCGTGCAACAGCCTTAGATAAGGACCTCCGCGAGGAGGTCCGATTTGTCGTAGCCCTCATTCGAGGCTCTCAGAGCCGAAGAATGGGGGTAAATAAGGCGACCAAAACCCACGACCCCTTGTGGGTCGGACAAAGCCATACCATGATCAATAGGCAGATCGCCTTCGTGCAACAGTCTCTATTTTCCAACAATCGTTGCGATCACCCTATCCAGGTCGGCGGAGGTGAGGGCAGAGCCCGATGGAAGGCAGAGCCCCACATCAAAGAGTTGCTCCGAGATCGCCTTGCCCTCCACCATGCTGTAGAAGGGGCAGTCGGCAAAGACCGGTTGTAGGTGCATCGGTTTCCAAAGAGGGCGGCTCTCAATATTCTCCGCCTCCAACCGCTGACGAAGCTCCTCACGGTCATAGCCAGTCACCTTGCTATCTATTGTGATACAGGTGAGCCAGTAATTGCTATTGAAATCGCTAGATGGGGCACTCATCACCTCAATCCCCTTCACCTTAGAGAGCGCCTCACGATAGTAGGCGTGGTGGCTCCTACGGGCATCAACATGCTCCTGTAGCACCTCCATCTGACCGCGACCGATACCGGCCGAGATGTTCGAGAGACGGTAGTTGTAACCGATATGCTCGTGCTGATAGTGGGGAGCCGGTTCGCGTGCTTGTGTGGCAAAAAACATCACCCGCTTTGCCTCCGCTTCGCTGTGCGTCACTAGTGCCCCTCCACCCGAGGTGGTGATGATCTTATTGCCATTGAATGAGAGCGCCCCATACTTACCCAGCGTACCGCACTTACGCCCTTTGTAGGTAGAGCCAAGTGCCTCCGCAGCATCCTCCACTACAGGGATATCATACTCACGGGCGATCGCTAGGATCTCATCCATCTTCGCCGGCGTACCATAGAGGTGCACAGGGATGATCGCAACCGGCTTCTTACCCGTCACCTTGATCCGATCCTCAATCGCCTTTCGGAGCGCTTTCGGACACATATTCCACGTCTCCGGTTCGCTATCCACAAATACAGGACTCGCCCCTTGGTACTTGATCGGATTGGCACTTGCCGAGAAGGTAAAGCTTTGGCAAAGCACTTCATCACCCGGCTTCACATCAAGCATCACCAATGCCAGGTGAAGTGCCGCCGTGCCGGCACTCAGTGCCACCACATGCACATCTTCATCCAGGTAATTGCGTAAGTCCTGCTCAAAAGCATTCACATTCGGACCAAGCGGTACCACCCAATTGGTATCAAACGCCTCCTTAATATACTTCTGCTCCTCGCCCCCCATCTGGGCCAGCGATAGCCATATCCTCTTCTTCTCTTCCATATCACTATCTCACACTTTAGTCCTATACTTCTGTTTTGGGTGCCTCGGCATATCAGGGTAGGTATACTCTAGTTCCCCAGCCTCCAACAACTCCTTCAGGTATTGACTTTGTAAATATTTACTATCCCTTAGTAGCAGTCTGCTAAGATTTTCAGCAGAAGTAGGTCTAGCCCTACATATATCCAAAATCATCTCCCAAACTGTTGAGCAAAATTACCAATAACTTCCAAGCAACCCCAATCATTCTGGTCGCTAGAAGAGACATCATCGCCTTTCAAGTCCTTCAAAGCCCATTCCTCGTTCTCCCGCCACCTCCTTATCCCAGCACCGTCTTGAATATGATCCGGATATCGCCCCAAAACGACCACTCCTCCATATACTCCCTATTGATCCTCACCTTATCTGGGAAAATCACCTCATCATTGTAGCGGATCGGATCTTCCACAGAGGCGAGTATCTCCTCCTCATTGCGGTATTTCAGAGAAGCCGGTCCCGTGATGCCAGGCTTTAGTTGGAGTATCTCGCGATCCTCTCCCACCAGTTTGTCGGCATAGCCCGGCACATCGGGGCGTGGTCCCACAAAACTCATATCTCCGATCAGTACATTCCAAAGCTCAGGAAGCTCATCGAGCTTGTACTTTCGGAGCTTAGCCCCTAGAGGCGTGATCCGCGCCTCCCCCGCTACCGAGATAGAGCTGCCGCCGTGTGCTACCGTCATAGAGCGAAACTTCACCATCGTGAATAGTTCGCCATATTGTCCCACACGCTTCTGCCTAAAGAGTACTGGCCCACCAGACATCTTAATCGCAATCAATAGTGCCACCACCGCCAGCAAAGGCGAGAGCACCACTAGCCCCACCAGCGCCATCACCCTATCAAATATCCACTTCACCCACATGCAATTATCTTAGTTTATATGCTAATTCAAGTATGAACGAAGGACTGAAACGAAATAATAAATACCGGGTATACGCATATAGATAATTAATCTTAGGGAGATCAAGAGCTTTTATTATACGTACACGGTTCAGGTAATCTTGCTTGGTTTTCTCATTTGAGTTTCTACGATTATAAAAGTCGGAAGAAACCCTTACCCGCACTAATACTTCTGGCAGATTGGCAAATATACAACCATTCAAAAAACCATTTAGCCATAGGGAGCCATCTTCATCTCGCAGTGTGTCGGTTGGGTATAGTCCTGCTCTTTCAAAATATGACTTTCTAAACATCACTGTTACATGTGCTAGTGGATGCCTTTTCCCAAATATGTTCTTGCAACCTAGGTGATCAGTAGGGTATTTTACTAGGTTCCCTTTTGGGTCTAATGGGTCATTTGATTCGGTAATGTATGATCCAAGAATATCCACATCTGTGTGTTGCTTGAGATACTTTACTTGTTTTTCAAAGCGTACAGGTAGTGAATAATCATCGGCATCCATTCTAGCGATAAACTCACAGTCGTCCAGTAAGAGCACTTCATCAAGTAACTCGTTAAGAGAGATGGCTAGCCCCATATTGCTTTCCCTTTTGCGAATAGTTACCCTCTGATCACTAATGCTATCGAGGTAGTTATCTAGCTCATCAGGTACTTGCCCATCTCGCTTTATGTAAAGCTTGAAATCCTTATAGGTTTGTGCTAAAATGCTATCAATAGCAATCTTCAGATCCTCCACCGTGTCATTTTTATAGACACTCATTATCACGTACAGCATGCTTGTTTTATCTTATTAGGTAATAAAAGTATTTTATGATTTGGGTAAATCTATAGGGAAACAGACTAAGTACGCTCTTAAGCCTGTATTTGAGTCTACCTGAAGCTCCATTATGTTGGTAGTAGTAGTCCACTATTTCTGGAAGACTTTTTTTGCCATTGGTAAGCATTTCAAGCAGATTGTTTCGTAGTGTTTCATCGGGTCGGTAAATGTTGAATAACGACTGATAAGGAGCGAATTCCCCTGCATCGCATTTGGAGAATAATATCTTTCCTTTCAAGGAGTTGATGATTTCCAAACCCATATTGCTATTGGCTGAAACAATAGAATATCCATCTCTATTGAGAATATACTTAGGACCCCAAAAGTCTCCTACTCTTATATCACAGTAGCTTAGGTTGCCCCTAAGGTGACAGTTACTGCAAGAGTCGTTAAGTAGTTGGTTCGAAAAGAACAATTCAAAAAATGGGTCGTTGTTTTTACTAAGATATGTGGTCTGTTCGCTACTATCTTGAAACTCAATTCTATATTCTCCCCATATAGTATGTGATTTCGACCTGAAGTTTATATAGGAGTACTCTATAGGTTGAGCTTCGTTCTTCTTTAACCCATCTATATACTTACCCCAAATTAGGTAGGAAGGTACTCCGTGACAGTACAAATCAATTAAAATAAATTGTTCACGTATGTTATTTGCTCTAGAAAATTGATCAATAGCATAGACTTCACAAGGAAGTCCAAAGAAAGCATATTTCTCTCCATTTGCTTTGGCTTTCTTTAGGATCTCTTTTAGAACTTTCTCGTTATTTGCATGTATATATTTAGAACCTCTAAATAGTGGAAGGTCGCTTTTATGTCGTGCTATATAATGCTCTGGGCAGTCTGTTTGAACATTGTAGAATACGCCTACTACATTATAGCCGATATCATAAAGATAAGATGCTATTTCACTTGCAATACCACCAGAAGATGTTTTACGGAGTAGCTCCTTATCGTTTGTTACAGCAGCATAATGGTTGATTTTACTTAGCTCATTAATATCAGAACCGATGACCTCTTCATCAAACTTATAGCAATACTTCGTGCATTTTTGGCATCCGATACAAATGTTTTCATCAACTACCGGCCGAAAAAAACCTTCACCGTTTAGCTCAATAGATATTGCTTCTACTGGACATACAGCAGAGCAAATTTGGCAACTAGTGCAGGCATGAAGTTCCGCAAGGCTATTAATGTGCTTTTTATTGTTCATTCTTGCTTAATTGCTCCTTGAGGTAGTGCATAGAGGTGCTACGCTTCTCTTTTATAATATCATTGGTGGTGGCATAATCAATTACATTATCATAATGCACTAATAAATCACTCTTGAGCACTCCTACAACTCTACTTTCAAGGTTGTATTCACGCAGAAGATTAATCACTTTATTGCTATTGTCGCGGACAATAACAGAAAAAGGTCTATTAGTAATTAGTGACATTACAGAGCCGTGAAATGTGTCTGTAATTACATACTCTGCATGTTTGAACCATCCCAGCAACTCAATAGGGTCGACGTTAATGTTCTTGTCAACCCACTTATGGTAGAATCCAGGAGAGACGATTGTTAAGCCTTTTTGATGTGCAAATTCTTTTATGGCTTCCACTTCCTTTGCATCGTTCATCCTTCTGTCATAAGCGTATACAATGAGATATTTATCGCTGATATGACGGCTTTGACCACTGATTTCATCACAATATCCATAGAGCAAAACGGGATCTACCACCACAGGTACTTCCATCCCTGTTATTGACCTGACAATATCTTTTGAATTCTGATCTCGCACAGAAATTCCAGACATTCTCTGAAAGCCAGACTTTACCAAGGAGTCGCAGTTTAGGTTATATACATCTTCTAAGTTGGTAGGGCCAAAAGAACCAGCATACGAAAATACTTTTTTGGTTGGTAGTGCATGTCCATAAAAGACAGGAGTTGGGCCAGTGTGCAATGCAAATACCTCATCACTACCAATGATGACATGTTGCAGAGCCTTATAGCTACGATAGTGTTGGCCGATTATATTTTCTTTGCTCCTAAAGTGCTCCAGTGTCTGTCTTTTTCTAATGTTATAGACCATCGCACCAATCCCTCTTTCCTTAAGATACTTCAAATAAATTGGAATTGACTTAAGGGAAAGTTCATATTTACTCTTGAGTTCTTGGTCAATGAAGTCATAGTTTTTCTCAAAAGTTAGTGCTTTCGCCTCTATATTGAAGTCTTTTCTAAGTACTTTAATCAGAGCAAATAACTGGAGTACAGCTCCATGATTATGCACATCGTAATGAGTAATGATACCACAATTTATATTATTCATCTTGTCAATTTGTTTATGATCATTAAAGTCTTGTAGAATAACTGTTTTCCAGTTAGAATATAGTATGTGGATGCAAGTCGAATAACTGGAACCTTGGATTGCTTAGCTAACTTTTTTAAATAGGAATGTACATCATATTTGGCATAAAGGGCTTCATATAAATCTTTACTATTAGTTTTTGAAGCAATAAATATAAGCTTTAAAATCGTTTCTGCTTTTATGATTGCATTTTCTGGTTTAAGAAGACCAGATGAAATCATAATATCCTCAGCTTCTTGAGAAGCATCAACAGCACTCAAAGCTTTATAGACCACTACGGTGTTCATTGCTGAGGAGTCATTGTGTCTATAGTAGTACAATGCTTTAAAGGATAGTGCAATATTACCATTGATATTCGCTACATACGTAAAGTAAAATAAGGTGTCTTCTCCCCAATACAGTTCTGGTTTGAATAAAATATTATTGTCTATAATTATGGAACGTTTAAAGAGCATACAACATATAGTTGAGAACTGTATCTTTTTTTTGAGCAAACTATCTAAATATGTTTGAGGGTTGAAGATAGTAGCATCTCTATTTCCATTTATTGTTCCCAATGAAGTTAGTGATCTACAGTAATAACCAATGCACAAGTCAATGCTTTGGTTGGAAAGTTCAATTAAAGTCATTAAATAGTTTTTGTCAATGACATCATCGCTGTCGATAAAAACAATAAACTCACCCTTTGAATATTTAATTCCATTGTTCCTAGCTGTTGAAACACCTTTGTTTTCTTGTGTGTAGACCTTAAAGCGACTATCTAGCTTTGTAAAATCCTCGCAAATTATAAGGCTGGCATCTCTCGAGCCATCATTGATGCAAATGACTTCAAAATCCTTGAACGTCTGATCTTTTATTGATTGCAGGCATTCTTTTAGATATGATTGAGCATTGTATATGGGGACTATAATTGAAACCATAGGAATTAGTATTGTTAAAACGGTTCAAAATTCAGTACATAAGGAAGCAGGGAACCGTCAGCACCAGGGACTTCTTGCAGAATAAACCTTAAGAAAAAAGCAGTCGCTAACAAGTAACAAGCCAAAGAGACTAATTTGCGCTTTTTTGAATGATAAACTATCAATGGAAATAATATTAATGATGAGATAGAATAAAAATAAACTATTCTTTGTCCATATGTCAATTGAAACAAAAGGCTTTGAATTATCATGCTAACGAAGTAAAGCTTGAACCATAAGTTGTTGTGTAAAAATTTAGGCGTATTCACAAAAATAAAAATAAAGAATAGGTTGCTTAAAAGTACCATTGTGCAGAAGTAAAGTATAGGATTTTGATTAAAGCTCCCTTCCTTTAGTACATCGTACGAATAGGATCCAGCAATAAAGGCGAAAAAATCTTCACTTGCGATTAACCCTATCGTCATAGCAATTATTAATGAGTGTACTACAAAGGATAGTTCAAGATCACGCATGCGTTTTACGAATAAAGCTGCTAATGTAACTACACAACTTGAATGGATTGTGCAAGCTAGAATAATAATTAGTACCGGAACAATTTTTTTGCCTTTATCTATAAGGGAAAAGGCATAGAAGCAGATTGCGATACCCAATGTCTGTCTCATCCCATTAAACATGATTAGATAGAACCCCATAGATACTAGGAAGAATAAGCCTAAATACCTATAATTTCCTTTAGCGTAATGATTTATTGTAATGGCAATAAGAAGGATCGTGATCAAAGCAACTAAGAAATTGAATCCATAAGAAGATAAGCCTATCAGCTTTGATAGATAAATAAAAGTATTCCAGCCTGGCTCCATGTGTCCTACATTGTATGAAGCATATCCATAATATGTGTTATATGCTCTTGTGTCGACACCGACATGGATAGCTCTAAATCCTAATATGAATGCCAAGCATATACTTATAAAATAATAGGCAAAGTTGCTTTTGGGGCTTTTGATGTAACCGAAAAATGCTAATACTAGGTATAAAAGTATATATATATACATTCTCTATTTGATGGATGTTTTATTACTTAGACATTGTTTTGGAAGGGCTATATATTGTAATATTAGTGATCTGTTCCAATATCTTTCATTTGTTATTGAATTGAATCATAGTAATTAATACGATCTCATTCATTGTGTTATTCAACATTGTTCATTATAAAGCTAAATGACTTTTGGAGATCAATACTTAATCGTTCATTGATGGTTGACCAATCAAAACCAGAAGAGAAATACTTCTGAAAGGTAGAGGAGTCCAAGTCAATTAAATGATCTAATAGACCAAATTCCTCTAGTAGAGAGGTAAAACGAGTCGCCCCCCTTTTTAGATTGGGAATTACGATAAAAGGTTTATTGAAGATGATTGAGAATACTGTGCCGTGGAACGAGTCTGTGACAACAAACTTGGCCTCTAAAAAGCTCCGTAGCCATTGTTCAACGGGAGGTAATATACAATCATCTAATTCTTTAGCTGATTTGATTTCGGAGTATTTTTTCTTCGGAAGTAATTCGAAAGGGGTCAAAGATGTGTCGTCAGCTACTTTTCTCACTAAAGCCATCTTTTCAGGGGTGCGGTCCAAGACGTAACAAAATAGATTGCCCTTGCTGGGTTCTGTAGTGAGGGACTTTGCCAAACCCTCATACACCGACCTATCTACAAGCATGGTAGGGTCTAATACAAGGGTGGCATCTATATCAAGGTGTTTCTTGCAAAGCTCTACAGCAGAGTCTTCTCGGACGCTGATCGCATCAAATTCCTGTGCAAGAGCTTTGAAGTATTTTGTCGCATTTTTGCCATATTCCCAATAGTCAATTCCAAATGATGCCGCATAAGCTACTTTCCTAATCTCGTTGTTTCCAGATATGAAGTCTAAAAAGTAATTGGAGATACATGGGGAGAATGACTTACGCCAAACTTGGTCGCTACCTACGATAACCGCATCAATATTTTCATGATTAAAGGTGCCCTTCAATTGATTGGTGCTCTGAATCCTATCGGTTATGGAAATATGCTCATCAATAAACTTCGTAGTGTATTGAGTGATTGTTCCCAACTCTTTATGATTTGGTGAAATTCTAAGCTTAGGTCTCTTCCCAAGTAGAAAATTGAGAGCATTCCATCCTAAAGATGCAATTCTAACATACGGTGAACGTACTCTATTTAAAATGATGGGGGAATGCCCTTCCTGTCGCAAAACGTGTTGTAGTGCAAAGGCTTGTAGAATACCACCATAATTTAGCCCCAATGGCTGTGTAAGAATTCCTATTTTAGCCATATCAAAGCATCAAATAAATGTTAGGTTTTCATTAGCCTTTCTTCTCAGGGACAATGTACTCCTGACTGTTTCTTTTGGATATCCAAAGGAGACAATACAAATCACTTGTTCTGCTGGAGATAGTCCTAGCAGATCCTCCATTTTACTATCGGCGTCATTTAATAGTCCCCAATGGGCAGTACAAGCAGCAATCCCATAATAATGAAATGCGTAAAGTAAGTTCATCAAGTATATGCCACCATCAATATACAGTTGATTTCTTTCTCCTGTAGAATAGAAGTAGCTTCTATTTGATTTTATGACGGCTAATTGACTTATTGAGGTGTAGCCTGCAAGTCCTTTTTGGATATCTAGGATCTGTTGGATCTTGTCTTTATCCTCAACAATGACAACGGAGACACCTTGCCTATTGCAAACGCTAGGTGCTGTATTAGCTAAGTTAATAACATCCTCCAACACATCGTGTGGTACTAGAGCCTCAGAAAACTCTCGAACACTACTCCTGGATTTAGCAAAATCAAAGAAAGAAGACTTCGTTCTAGTAAAATACTCTTCTCTACTCCTCTCTTTTATACTAGAAAGTGGGGTGATCAAATGTGCTTTTAGCTGATCGTATTGCTCTTGAGAAAAGTAGTCTAGCACGTAGCCATTAGCCTTGTGCCAATCAAAATAGTTGCACATATTGGCAACGGCAGCTTGGAAGTGACATCTTTGCCAGTGATGTTCATCAAATTTCGTGTCATTAAGTATCTTCAATAGTGATATTACTCTATCCTTGGCAAAGTATGGGCGTATATTTGCGTGTAAAAAGCCCTTTTCAATCCCATGGTAGTGAAGTGTTAGCTCACACTCTATCTTTTCAAAATTATTATGATTAAAGACAGTGGAATACTTCTGATATTTAATCCTATCCTTGCGGTATACTCTTTGTAAGATTATATAGTTGTATGCCCTCTTTAAGGCATTTACTCCCCTTAACCCTATCACGCTTTTTATCAGTTGTTTTATGTTTGACCAGTTCATCGCTTCATCAATGTGTGTGTAATGTAGTTCCTAAAAAAAATTTTCTCCTCTGTGGTGAAGCCAATTGTATACATCAAGCATGTGGTAATAACAAACGATGAGACTACTGTAACAATAACGCTAGTCCACTTTGAAAAACCAATGCTATATATGAGGCTCAATGCTGTGTAGACAATTGCTCCTATAATGCTCATTTTGATAAATAACTCAACTATCAATTTGGTTTTGCTCATATTTATTTTTGGTGAGACAATTAAAACTCGAAGCAAAAATGCAACAATGCTAATAATAATTGAAACTAGTACTGTTACTTCTGGTTCCGCGCCTAGTCTTAATGCCAGATAAGAGATTGGCAAATTCAAAATTAAAAGTCCACCAATGACTGATTGATACAGTCCTATTTTGCCAGTAGCTTGTATTGAGATCATCATAGTTCCAGACAAACTTTCTAAAACTACAAATATCATTACTAATTGGGTGAAAAGAACGGTGTGTTCAGGTACCTCTTTTAGCCATAGGCCTAATAAGGTTTCTGTCTCAATAATTACTGGCATTGCAAATATAGCTATCAAATAAAATGATAGCTTGGAGCCTCTGATGATGAGGTTATGCATATACTCTAGGTCTCCTGCTGCATAGGACTTTACGATTTGGGGGTTCATGGCTAGTTGAAAGTTGCCCACCAATTGATTGACCGCCCCTTGGACTTGGTATGCAATGGCACGAGCAGCGTTGACTGCAGGGCCAAAGAATAGATTGATCAGAATGTTGACCCCTTGATTCATAATCACCGCTGCGGCATTGCCCCAAAGGTTCCACCCCATATAGCCTATGAGAGTTTTGAATAAGGCTTTGTTTTTCTCCTTGATGTACTTTACATACTTGAACCTCGTGCGAGTGTAGATAATATACGCCGCCAAGGTGAGGAGCGCCACAAAAAATAGTAGCCCAGCATAGATAATTAGTTTGTCGTAGGGTGCCCATGGGAGTGCAATGACTATTAGGAGCTTTAGCAAGACTTCAGAAATGCTAATGTAGGCATAGGCGTCCATACGCTCATGCGTTATTATCATTGCGCCAAAGGGTACTTGCAGCATTGAGACAATGAATGTGCAGATGGCAAACTGATATACCCATATGGCAGCTGTGAGCCTCTCCTGAGGAATAACTAAGTAGTTCTTGACAAACCACAGCCCTACTGTCTCAGCGAGTAAAAAGATGAGCAGTGCCAATCCCCCTTGAATAACGAGAATGGTAGAGTAGTTGAGGCAGAGCTGTTGGGTATCATTTTGCCCAATGGCGTATGAGAAAAAGCGTTGGGTAGAGGAAACCATCGCCCCATTGAAAAACCCCAGCATCGTGACGATACCTCCTACTACATTATATACACCATAGTCCTCAACTCCTAAGACCTCCAGTAATACGCGTGAAGTATATAGTGCTACACCTAGAACAAATATCATCCTAATGTATAGGACAATAGTGTTCTTTGCAATGGTTTTGGATCTATTTGTAGTGTCGGCTGCCATTTGAATGTGTTGGGTGCTCTATTGTAAGTTGCTCATTAATCATGGGGTACTAATCAATGAGTGGGAGGATATTCTCGGGTTTGCCGGTTGCGAAGTTATCTAGGACACGGACTTGGTGGTCTTTGCTTAGGAAATGTTGGGCGAGGTTGGAGCCTATAAATCCGGCACCTCCTGTGATTAGTATCTTCATATCTTTTGTTGGTCTATGAGGAATGAACCTCTTATATCTCAGTGTTTATTGAGGGGAGCGTAGGGGGAGTTGGGGGCGGGGGTGTACTCTGGGATGAGGGAGAGGAGCTGTCGGATACAGGCGTCGATCTCAATTTTGCGAGCGTGGTTGCGTAGCGCCTCGTAGGTATCGTAGAGGTCGGCATAGTTGTGCTCCCGCACCTTTGCTATGTGGATCTTGGGGATATCGGTAGGGATGGTATTCTCGCCATCGGCTAGCTTCTCCTCGTAGAGCTTTTCGCCTGGTCGTAGGCCTGTGAACTTGATATCAATGTCTCTGTAGGGCTCCATACCGGCTAGGCGAATCATATTCTCGGCGAGGTCTACAATCTTATGGGGTTCGCCCATATCAAAGACAAAGATGGTGGTCCCCTTAGCCACTGATGATGCCTCCAGTATCAGCGAACAGGCCTCGTGGATACTCATAAAGAAGCGGTTGATATTGGGGTCGGTGACGGTTATCGGTCCGCCCTTAGCTATTTGGTCGCGGAATAGAGGTATCACCGAGCCTTGCGACCCGAGTACGTTGCCAAATCGGGTAGTGATAAAGGTGGTCTTTCCAGCCACCTTGCCCTCTTCTACCGCTTTTCCGAGGGCTTGGACGTAGATCTCTGCTGCGCGCTTGGTGGCTCCTAGCACGTTGGTGGGGTTAACCGCCTTATCGGTAGAGACCATCACCATTCGCTCCACCTCGTACTTGAGGCAGAAGTCGGCAATATTCTTAGAGCCTTGTACATTGACTAGCACCCCCTCGCATGGGTTCTCCTCTAGGAGGGGTACATGCTTGTAGGCGGCGGCGTGGAGCACAATATTGGGTCGGTACTTTGCAAATAGGGCGTCTAGTCTATTCTGGCTACGGATGTCCCCGAGGATTGGTACAAAGTTGAGGTTGGGGTACCGCTCCTTGAGCTTTAGTCGCACATTGTGGAGTGGGGTTTCGGCTATATCGAGTAGTAGGAGCTGCTTGATAGGTAGCTGAGCTATCTGCATCACCAGCTCCGACCCGATACTTCCGGCGGCACCGGTGACCATCACCACCTTGTCGCGGTACATCTCCTTTACCTTTTCGGGTTCGTGGTGGATCACCTCTCGCTTGAGGAGGTCCTCCATCTCTATCTTCTGTACGCTATCACGAGCGATGTCGGTAGGCGAGGTTTCGCTGATCTCGGGGGCTAATAAGCTCTTCACGCCGAGAGAGGCGAGTTGGTAAATAAGGGTCTCTCGCTCTTTGAGGAGATCGCTACGGTCTGTGAAGATAACCGCATCGAGATTGAGCCCCTGTGCCAATTGCTTGAGTTGCTCCTCATCCTTGAGATGGTAGATATTATAATTGGAGACGGTTGCACCGCCCTTGACACTCCCCCTATTACAAAAACCTACCACCTTGTACTTGGGGCTCTCCTCCAGCTGCAAAGCTAGATCGCTACTGGCGTTGCTCACACCATAGATGAGTATCCGCTCGCGTTGGTGCTTGGTTGTAGAGACGCCCCAGAAAGCACGTGCTGCCAATACTGCTACCGATCGGTAGAGCACGAATAGCACGAAGAAGGTACCAAAGTAGGTGATGGCGATCATCAGGAGCATCTTACCACCGTAGCCCAATGGAATCCAGTAGTTGCCGGCAAGGAGTATCCCATAGAATAGCAGAGTATTCAGGAAAAACATCACCAGCAGTCGGCGCCCAATGGAGAAGTATTGGTACCTGAGAAGGGGTCGGTAGGTACCTAGTAGGTAGGAAGAGAGAAAGGTGGCGACGAGACCAGCTATTGCTATCGTAGCCAACATCTGTGGCGTCAAAGTCACTAGCCCTGTGACGATGTAAAAAGCACGTAGCGACGCTACTGCCGCTACAACGCCCACCGCCATATCTACCAAAAGAATCAGATACCGACTGAGGGTTGGAGCCTTACGCTCCTTGTGTGGTGTGGGGGCTTCTATGTTGTTTTTAGTCATGATTACTGCCTAATTCTTTTATCCTTTTAGTAATATGAAATACTACTATTTCACGCTGTGAGCACTTGCAAATGTACCCTAAATATTTGATATTTGCTATGATTTGCATTAAGCTTTATTTGGACAGCTGTAGGCAGGTCTGGAATGTGAAAAACACTGTTTTTTGGGGGTGGTTTATCGGACAAGTCGGACAGGTCAGACGGGTCGGACGGGTCGGAAAAACCGCTTTTATATCTTGCTATAAATCAGATGGTTAGAAAGGCGAAAACTGAGATGCAACTAAGCAATTGCTTTGTTGCATCTCGGCATTTGCTTAGTTGCAACTCGCCGATCGCTTTGTTGCAACTCCACTTTTGCTCTGCTAAGGGGGGGCTTATCGGACGGGTAGGACGCCTCTGCCAGGTGGAGCAAGATGCCTTATCGGATAGGTCGGGCTTGCTCCTTTGTATCACAAGATGTAGGTATATTATTTTTGATATTATTTCCTTAATAATACAAAAGTGCTTGTTGTTCAGCTTGGAGTTGAGGGCGAAACTAATAGGGAAGTAGTGAGGTGGTAAGCGTCATGTTTGCCTTTATGGAGAGTTGGGAAAAGATTTTAAAAAGGCCTAAAAAAATCATATCAATTAGGTATTGACAATGGGTACCCATCTCCATAACTTTGCATCAAAAATAACAATATAGATATGATGATAAGAAAGGTTTTATTCAAGACATCGTTACTCTTCGTGCTTTCTGTGAGTTCGCTAAGCTTTGCCAATGCACAATGTTGCAAGACGGATAGTGTAAAGCCAGCCCGAAATCGTCTAACGCTAGGAGGTTATGGAGAGGCCGTAGCAAGTCGCTACTTTTACTCTGACAATGTGAATCGGTACAGCAAGGCGGATCGCTACAAAGATGTGCCTAGTCGAGGTGCTGTAGATTTGCCTCATGTGGTACTGATGCTAGGCTATGACTTTGGCCACGGCTGGTCGCTCAATACCGAGCTGGAGATAGAGCATGGCGGGGTAGAGAGTGCCATGGAGATCGAGGATGAGGAGTTTGGTGAGTGGGAGAAGGAGATAGAGCGTGGAGGTGAGGTAGCTTTGGAGCAATTCTGGCTACAGAAGTCCTTCAACCCCCACTTTAATATCCGATTGGGTCACGACATTGTACCTGTGGGTTATACCAATGCACACCACCTACCCAATGAGTTTTTCACGGTGTACCGACCAGAGGGTGAAAACCAGATACTGCCTTGTACGTGGCACCAAACCGGTATTTCGCTTTGGGGCAAGTGGCGTTTTATGCGCTATCAAGCAATGCTGCTCCCAGGGCTCAATTCGCTACTCTTTAGTAAGGACCAATGGATTAAGAATGGCTCTGCAAGTGCCTTTGAATTCACTCCCTCCAATAAATACGCTGTAGCTCTACGCCTCGATTTTTATCCCATTAAAGGACTACGTATCGGTCTGAGCGGGTATTATGGAGAGTCGTTTAATAACACACTTCAGAGCGATGAGCGAGGCAAATATCAGGGCGTGCGTGGTACCGTAACCATCGGCTCTGCCGACTTTAGCTACAATGGCTATGGATTCCGTGCCATGGGTAGCTTTGATTATGGTCACCTAGGCGATGCTGGTATCATTTCGCAGCACAATCGCGCGCAGAGTGCATCATCGCCCTACAAGCGTACACTCGTGGGGGATCGGGCACATGCAGCCTCGATACAGGCCGGTTATGACCTCTTGTATCTATTCCCCTCTAAGCGAGATGGGCGTCAAAAGCTTTATCTCTTTGGTGCCTACGAAAATTATGATGCCTACCATCCAGTTAAGGGCAATAGCGATTACACTTGGACTGATCGACAGCGAATTGCGGCAGGATTCAATTACTACCCAATGAAGGAGCTGATGATCAAGGGCGAGTACAGCATTAGACTCTTGAAGAAGGAGTTTAATAATGAACCTAGCATATCACTTGGCGTGGCTTACTCGGGATTTTTCTTGAAGTAGCATAACCTCTTTATTCAGAAAACAAAATAATAAAATAAAAATATACAGCGATGAACAAGTTATTTTCTTATGCCTTAGTGGCATCAATCGGATTGCTCTTTATTGCACCCCTATCATCTTGTAATCATAGTGAGGTAACCATATCCGATGATGAGCAACGCGACAAAGCCTATCAAGAGATTGCTGAGACTTTCGTCAATAAGACGGTAGTCCCTACCTATACTAAGATGGCTCAAAAAACTGTTGACTTGGTGGAGGACTTACGGGCTTATCGAAAGGCCCCTACTCAGGAGAATCTCATTAAGGCGTGTGAAGACTTTATAGAGTCTCGTGGCTGGTGGGAGCGTAGCGAGGCATTTCTCTTTGGTGCAGCAAATGATTTTGGTATCGATCCACACATTGACTCTTGGCCTCTTGACCTGCCAGCTCTGCAAAAATATCTGGAGGAAGCTACAAATATCAAGGAGCTAGATGGAGAGGACTCCGATATTGTAGCAAGGACCAAGCTCGGCCAGGAGCTACTCGGTTTTCACGGGGTAGAGTATATCCTCTTTGAGAATGGTAAGCCACGCACTGCTGGTACCATATCTGAGGAGCACCTGATATACGCCATTGCCGTTGCTGGTGACTTGCGTAATAGCTGCTGGCAATTGCTAACCGCGTGGGCTGGTGAGGAGTATGCCTCTAAGCTCAATAAAGAGCTAGTGAAGCATATCTTGGAAGATGTGGAGCTGCCTGTACTGGTAGGTGGACGGTTCTCCTATGGTGAGAATATGGTAAAGGCTGGGCAACCAGGGTCACTATACCGCTCTTGGATCAATGCCATGGAGGATATTGTCTCAGGGTGCAATGGCATCTGCGATGAAGTGGGTACCTCTAAGATTGGCAAGGCTCATACGGGTGAGGATGCATCGTATATTGAGTCTCCATATAGCCAAAGGTCTATCCTCGACTTTCATGACAATATCATCTCCGTAGAGAATGTGTACCTTGGTGGTATCGAGGGAAATCGTGGAGCATCACTTCACCAGTATATGCAAAAGCATAATAAGGAAATGGATGCCAAGGTACTTAAGGCCATAGACAATGCCAAAAATGCCATTAAAAGCATGAAGGCACCTTTCGTCCTCAACTATACGGATGCAGGATGTAAGACCGCTATGGATGCCTGCAAGGCACTCGATGAAACACTTAGCGAACTCAAGCAAGAGCTGGCTAAGAAGTAGTATTGCTCTCTATGTGGTACCTCTTTTGAGACTGTTGCACGAAGGCGATCTGCTTCGTTGCTTTCGGAATTCGGCCTAGGTCACGTACGTGAGTACGCTCCCTTCGGCCTCACCCTCAGCGCCTTGCATATCATCCTTCGTGCAAAGTCTCGGCACATTTGGAACAAATGTGCGAGAATGGCACTTCGTGCAACATTCTCTTTTTATACCAGTGAGGTGCCAGCAGAATCTCATTGAGTGCCCTGGGAGAATAAGCAATTGTTCCCTGGGCACTCAATGAGCACTATTAAAATGAAACAACAAACCTACATATATCAATGAATCAAATGAGGTACAACACAAAAGCCCTATTCCTGTCTGCAGCAGGGATACTATTGGGATTACTCTCCACATCATGCCAGAAGGACCCTGGCTGTGACCCGAAAGGAGAGGAAGAACTAGCCGATGAGTGGTATGCTGGCGGACGATTGGGCACCACCTTTAATTCCACTGCCAGTGCATACGAAGACCCTACACCAGCCATCGAGGAAGCTGGGCTTGAGTTTCAATTCAAAATGGGCGAATTCTTTTTTGAGCGCCCCTTTAATTCAAGTCAACGGCCTTTCAATGGTCGAGGGCCACTCTACTCACGCCCTTCTTGCGAAACCTGCCATATTGGCTATGGTCACGGATGGCGTATCACCAAGTTCGACCCTAAGGAGTGGGGTAATTCTACGGAGCTGGAGATCTGTAATGCCGATGGCGACTTGCTCTCCTTCTTCAGCCCAAAATTCCAAGGTATGCCCCCATTCAAGTCTTATCTAGACCCCTCTAAGGTGGAAATTAATTGGCTGGAGTATACTGACGACTGGGGCAATACCTTCCCCGATGGTGAGAAGTATAGCCTCATTTATCCTGAAGTGAAAATACCTGAGGATGCTTACTATGTCAAGCCTTCTCACCATGGGAAGCCTGTCGCTGTAGAGGATATTATGATTCGGCTCAAGAATGCGATTCCTTTCTTTGGCAACGGCCTGATAGAGGCTATTTCGGACGAAGACCTCCTCGCCCAGTGGCAGCATGAGGCACAGTTTACGGAGCTAGACCCAAGTAGATTTGCCAATGGCCAATGGACTGCTATTGACTCAATCACCATGCGTCCATTTAGGTTCGGACACTTTTTGGAGCTGAGCACCTTTACCTTTGACACCCAGCACTGGGCCAACTTCAATGTTACTCGCCCCGGCCTTACTTCGGTCAACGTGACGAAGGAATACGCCCTCACTGCGAGCAAAGACCCTGAGGTGCAGGCAGAGTTTTACCGCTATTACCCTGAATGGAATAAGACGGGTGACCCTGAAAAAGATATCTACAATTACTTTATGAGCAATGATCACCCCGAAGAGATGCAGCTAGAGGACTACGTCAATTACATGACGTGGCTGCGAGGCCTCGCTGTACCGGCTGCCCGACATATGGATGATCCAGTGGTACAAAGAGGGAAAAAGCTCTTCACGGAGATTGGGTGTGCCACTTGCCATAGACCTTCGTGGACAACGGGTGAGGACCTACTTACCTATCCAGGTGAGCCACAATACACCCCCAACGACCCACGAATGCCACACTATCCACACCAGACCATCTGGCCATATACCGACTTGGTATCGCACCGTCTCTACATGAAAAACGATGTACGTAAAGGCTGGATCCGCACCCCTCCGCTTTGGGGTAAAGGGCTAATGAGGATATGTACTGGCCATGATGATCGGCTCTACGATGCTCGTGCCCGCAATGTGATTGAGGCCATTATGTGGCATGGATGCTCACGCGAGGGAGGTGTCTCTCAGGCTCGTTGGACCACTGAGAAGTTTAGGGAGCTGAAGCGAGAAGACCGTGAGGCAATTGTGAAGTTTATTGAGGCGATTTAACCCTCCCTAATTTATTACTTTTATTACTTCATCGGATCTAATGAAGAGACGATTGACTATTATTTCTTTTGGGCTATTGATCTTGACCATAATGGTCTTGATCATAGCCACTTTTATTGAAAAGGTAGAGGGAGCAGCCTTTGCCCATCAGTACATTTATGGGTCGTGGTATTTTGTTGGCCTCTGGTTGCTACTTGCCATCTCAGCATTGGCGCTACTACTGAGATACCATCGAATGGGTCGCCACATGGGAGCTCTGCTCCTTCACATCGCTTTTGGGGTAATCCTACTGGGCTCCGGGCTCACCTATTTCTTTTCCCAAAGGGGCGACCTTTACCTCTATAAGGGAGAAGCGACTAACTCCTTTACCACTAAGGAGGGGAAGAGTGTGGAGCTCCCCTTTACCGTAAATTTGGAATCGTTTGAAATACTCTATTATACCGGTACACAGTCGCCTATGGACTTTGTGAGCTTGCTCCGCTTTGATGATGGTCAGTCGGAGCGGGTCTCAATGAATCACATTGGACATCATCAGCAGTACCGTTTTTACCAAAGTGGCTATGATGATGACCAAAAAGGGGTGCGGCTCAGCGTTGCCTATGACCCCTGGGGCATTGCTTTTACCTACTGTGGCTATGGGCTGCTCTTAGTGGCCATGATCCTAGTCTTGGTAGATCCGAAGGGCGAATTCCGTCGGACGCTAAGGCAACTATCTCAAGCACGAAAGGTGGTGTCGATGCTGCTCCTTCCCCTCCTATTGCTCTGTACTTCGCAGAGTGCTTATGCATCTAGTGACCGTGCCCTTCCAGGCGTGATGCCACCAACACAAGCGGAGCAGTTCGGTCAATTATATGTTTACCACAATGGGCGTATCTGCCCCATGCAGTCGTTCGCTCGTGATCTTGTGACCAAGCTGTATGGCAAACCCTCTTACAAAGGCCTCACTGCCGAGCAGGTACTCACTGGGTGGCTACTCTATCCTTCCGATTGGATTGAGGTGCCTATGATCCGAGTGAAGGGTGCTCCGATGCGAGCACTATTGGGTACGCAGAAGCGGTATGTCAGCTGGCAAGATTTCTTTGACGAATCAGGGGAAATGAAGCTAACTAAAGCGCTCGAAGCACTCAATACAGGTCATCTACCCGAGGCAGAGGCAAGAGACGTGCTGGCACTCTACGAAAAGTACAATATTGTCGGCTCTCTACTCTCAGGGCAAGCGATAAAGATGTTTCCCATTCCAGAGGGCGAAAGCATCCAGTGGATGGCGCAAGCCGACCGATTGCCGACCGAGCTACCTGAGGATGAGTGGCTCTTTATCCGTCGCTCCACAGATTATCTCACCGAGCTTGCCCGCACCCACAATTATGATGGACTCACTAAGACCTTAGAGAAGATACGTCTTTACCAGCAAAAGAAAGCGGGAGAGCTATTACCCCCTGAGGGTCGCTTCCAGAGCGAAAGGCTCTACAACAAACTATCCCACACGCTACCACTGGCGATTACCTTGATATTGCTGGGGGTGCTCTATTACATCCTTATATTGAGCAACCGACTAAGGGAGCAAAATGCATTTCGGTTGCTGAAAAGGATAGGTCAGTCACTTATCGGCTTAGCAGCTCTATACTTGATAGTTTGCAGTACACTGAGAGGGGTATCAGCCGGACATATCCCTCTAAGTAATGGATTTGAGACGATGCAGTTCTTGGCACTCACTATCCTGCTTATAGCCTTTTTCCTCAGTTGGCACTCCGACCTCTTTCTCTCTTTTGGAATGCTATCTAGTGGCCTGGCACTTATGGTCTCTGTGATGGGGGAGAGCAATCCGCAGATGACCCCACTGATGCCAGTGCTCAGCTCTCCGCTCCTGAGTATCCATGTGATCGTGATGATGCTCTCCTACACCCTCTTCTGCTTCCTTTTCTTTAATGGGATTACAGGACTGGTGCTACTGAGGAAGGGGAAGCCCACCGAGCAACTGACCCGGCTCAGTCGCTGCCTACTCTAT
>NZ_HF988912.1:0-5493 GCF_000435035.1 Porphyromonas sp. CAG:1061
GGTCTTCGGCTCTACGAGCCTTGACCGGGGGCTATCTGAATGGCACCCTTCGGGTGCTTTTTTGGCGGGGTATTACCACTCATGAGAATGTTGTACAGAGTATGAGATGCAGGGCTCTTTCTAATGCGTAACCCCTATTATCTGGTGCCACCACCGAGGGCTTTGTAGAGGTTGATATGGGATTGGAGAAGCCCTAGTTGGTCGGCATAAGAGCCCATCTCGGCATTGAGGAGCTGTTGCTGGCTGGTGAGCACCTCTAGGTAGGTGCCATTGCCGAGGGTCATCAGCTTCATGGTCATATCGGTAGCTTGGTGTAACGACTCTAGTTGCTTCTTGCGGAAGCCTATCTTAGTGCGGTACGCCTCTATCCGATAGAGCTGGTTGCTCACCTCAGCACCAGCCGCTATGAGGGTCTGCTGAAATTGTATCGTTGCCTCCTTCTGCTTAGCCGTGGCGATACGTAGCTGGGCTACATTTCGGCCATTATTGAAGATAGGCTGGAAGAGCGAACCGATGGCATTGCCCACAAAGGTGAAGGGGTCTACAATCACCCCACCAAGGGCATTGGTCCAGGAGCCATTGGCGGTTAGCTTGATAGAGGGGAGGAAGTCGGCCCGAGCTCTATTGGTACCATAGTAGGCCATCACTAGTCGCTCCTCAGCCATCTGCACATCAGGGCGAAGGGCTAGGAGGTCCACTGGCACTCCAAGGTCCGTGTCGAAGTGAGGGATCCTCTCGCTATCCATCGATCCCCTCTCTATCTGCTGTGGTGGAAGATGAAGTAGGGTGGCGAGGGCATTTTCTGTCACTCTCCTCTGAGTCTTAAGCTCTGCCAGCACATCAAGTAGTCCAAAGGTCTGTGCCTCTGCCTGTGCAATAGCAGCTTCGGTGACTCTCCCTGTCTCCTTTAGCAGTCGGAGCACTCTGATATTCTCTTTCCAGGTAGCCACCGTCTTCTCTGCCACGCCTATCTGGGCATCAAGCGTCAATAGCGTGTAGTAGCTATTGGCCACTGCAGCGATGATATTGGTCTGTACCAGATAGGTCTGAGCCTCTGCAAGTCGGGTCTGAGCTTTTTGTTGCTCCAGACTATTGCGAAGCTTCCCGAAGAGGTCAATTTCCCAACTGGCGGTGATGGGGAGATTGTAGCTCCACACTTCGGTATTATAGCTGTATTGCCCCGATGGTGCTGCAGAGATATTGGGAAGGAACCCTAGCTTGGCGGATAGCAATGCCGCCTTGGACTGCTCTAGCCCTAGCTGGGCGATGCGGATATCGGCATTGCGCTCTAGAGCGGTCTTGATCAGCCTTTTCAGTTGAGGATCACTAAAAAAGTCTTGCCACGAAAGGGCGGCAATATTTTGATCTGTTGCTAGTACTGTGTCATTGGGCAGAGTGGGAGCTCTGAAAAGTCGCTCCGCCGTGATCTCCTCTGGGCGCTGGTAGCTCCCATAGATACCGCAACTAGAGAGAAGTAGCGGCATCAGGGAGAGACATAAGTAGAGACATGGGATATACTTATTCTTCATCTTTCGAATCATCTTTAGTTTCAAATTGGATGGGGTGGATCCGCTCTTGCCAGTTTTGGGCAATGTAGTAAAGCCCAGGCACAAAAATTACCTGCAATAGCACACCTATCAGCATACCACCCACAGCAGCTACACCGAGCGAGAAGTTGCCTGCAGCACCTGCACCTGTGGTAAACATAAGTGGCAGGAGGCCTATGATCATCGCTAGGGAGGTCATGAGAATAGGTCGCATACGCTCTGCAGAAGCCGTGATGGTCGCCTCCAGTATGCTATAGCCTTGGTGGCGGTGCTGGCGGGCATACTCCACGATCAGCACGCCATTCTTGGCGAGTAGGCCTATGAGCATGATCATTGCAATCTGTACGTAGATATTATTCTCCACGCCAAAGATCATTGCGAACATAAAGGTGCCCATCAGCCCAAAGGGTACTGACAGTATCACCGCAAGTGGTAGCACGAAGCTCTCGTACTGAGCAGCTAGAAGTAGGTAGATAAATACAAGTGAGAGCAGTAGCACCATCACGGTAGAGCCTGCTCCACCACCCTTTTGCTCCTCACGGGTAAGGCCAGAGAACTCGTAGGCCACGCCCGATGGTAGGGCACTTGCGGCCACCTCTTCAACCGCCTTGATAGCTTCTCCCGATGAGTAACCAGGGGCTGGCGTGGCATTGACGTTGATCGAATTAAATAGATTAAATCGATTGATCACCTGCGGGCCATATACCTTCTCAAGCGAGATAAACTGACTGATAGGAGCCATACCTTGAGGCCCTCTCACATAGATCTTTTGGAGATCAGAGAGGTTGGCCCTATCCTCTGGCCCGGCTTGTAGGTACACCCTATAGAGGTACCCAAAGGCATTGAAGTTGGAGGCATACATACCGCCAATGTAGCCCTGAAGGGTGGAGTAGATTGTCTGTGGCGAGATCCCTGCCATCTTGAGCTTAGCTGCATCTACATCCACGCGGTACATAGGGAAGCTAGGGTTGAAAGTGGTAAAGGCAGCTGCTATCTCGGGTCGCTGATTGAGGGCGGCAATATAGCCTACTGCAATATTATAGAAGTCCGATAACTCCCGACCATTGGTATCCTGGAGATCCATCTGCACACCACCCGAGGCACTATACCCTGGAATAGTCGGTGGCACAAAGGCCATAAGGCGAGCATTGGGGAGGGTGGCAAACCTCTGCATGATCCTCTGCTGCACGGCAGCCGAACTATTCTTTTTGGAGGGGCGCTCACTCCACGGCTTGAGCTGTACGATAAGGGTGGCATAAGAGCTGCCGACCCCACTCATCAGTCCAAATCCAGCAAACTCTGTTACCGACTCTACCTCTGGGAATTGGTGGATCACCTTGCTCACCTCGTAGAGTACCTTGGTACTCTCTTCTAGTGAAGCACCTGGCTGAAGGCTTACCTGAGCCAGTACTACACCATTATCCTCTTCAGGCACAAAGCCAGTGGGGGTATTGCCTACTAGTAGTGCTGTGATGATGAGTGTTGCCACTACCGCAATCGAGGTGAGTAGCTTGCGAGGGGCGATCCTGTTTAGGGCACCTCTGTACTTGCCGAGCAGGCGATTGTAGGAGGTGTTGAAGGCTATGTGGAAACGCTCTATAAACTTGGGCTTCTTGCCACTTTCGTCGCTAGCAGGCTTTAGGAATAAGGCACATAGTGCTGGGGTGAGGGTGAGGGCGTTGACACCAGAGAGGGCTATCGCGATCGCCATGGTGATACCAAACTGCCGGTAGTAAACTCCAGAGACACCGCCAATAAAGCTCACAGGGATAAATACAGCCATCATCACCATGGTGATAGAGAGGATCGCTCCACCTATCTCCTCCATCGCCTTGATGGAGGCAGCTTGTGGGCTTTTGTATCCATGGTCGAGCTTGGCGTGTACCGCCTCTACCACCACGATGGCATCGTCTACCACAATAGCAATCGCTAGCACCAGAGCACTCAGCACCAGTAGATTGATGGAGAAGCCAAAGAGCTGTAGGAAAAAGAAGGTACCTATCAGTGACACTGGGATGGCAATAGCTGGAATAAGGGTGCTTCGGAAGTCTTGGAGGAATATGTAGACCACAAGCATCACCAAGAGGAATGCTTCAAGCAAGGTCCGTAGCACATTGCCCATAGCAGCGTAGAGGAAGTCATTGACATTCATGCCGTAGGAAATACTTAAGCCAGGTGGGAGGTCTTTCTTTACCTCCTCCATCAGCGCCTCTATATCTTTTACCACTTGGGTAGCATTGGAGCCTGCAATCTGGTTAACCCCGATATTGATAGAGGTTTTGCCATCGCGCGATGCCACCACTGAGTAGTAGAGGGCCCCTAGCTCCACATCCGCTACATCCTTGAGGCGGAGGAGCTGACCATTGGCATCGGCTCGTAGGATGATATTGCCAAATTCATCGGCATTCTTAAGGCGTCCTCTAGTGGTGAGGGCATACTCAAAAGCTTGATTGCCCTGTGCACCCAACTGACCAGGAGCCGCCTCAATATTTTGCTCCTGCAGTGCCATCATCACATCGGCAGGGATCAATCCATACTGAGCCATCACATCGGGCTTCAGCCAGATACGCATGGTGTAGGTCTTGGCTCCTAGTACCGAGGCCTCTCCCACACCAGGCACACGCATGATCTGGGGGAGGATATTGATATCTACATAGTTTTGCAGAAAGAGGTCGTCGTATCGATCATCGGTATCCTCGATAGCAATACGGAGCAGTGTACTACTCTGTCGTTTATTGACACTCACCCCCGACCTTGTCACCTCGGCTGGGAGTAGTGCCTGAGCACGTGTCACACGGTTTTGTACATTGACCTGTGCCATATCGGGGTCGATATCTGGGTCGAAGTAGATCGTAATCGAGCCAGAGCCAGCGTTGCTGGCGCTGGAGGTCATGTGGGTCATACCCTCCACGCCATTGATCGCTTCCTCAAGGGGCGAGAGCACTGCATTCACCACCGTCTCGGCATCGGCTCCTGGATAGAAGGCTTGGACTGATATGGTAGGTGGTGCTATATCGGGGTAGCGCTCTACTGGTAGGCTAGTGATGCCTATCAGTCCCAGTAGCACGATGATGATAGAGATGACCGAGGAGCGGACTGGTCGCTTGATAAATCCGTCTAGTTTCATTACCGCTCCTCCATTTGATATTTAATCTTCATGCCCTCCCGGAGGGTTACAGCACCATCGAGTACCACTTTATCGCCAGCCGACAGACCAGAGGTAACAATGTAGTTTTGTCCATCATTTTGTGGCAGTAGCTCTATCCCTCGTGCGGTGACGTTGCCTTCATTGTCCACAACGTAGATAAATGAATTCTTCTGTAGCTGGAAGGTGGCTAGCTGTGGCACCTCAATAGCATTCTCAATCACGTTGGGGATGATCACCTCGCCCGTAGCACCACTGAGAAGTATGCGGTCTGGGTTGGGGAAGAGCACGCGCACATTGAGCGAACCAGTGGTGGGGTTGAGTACTCCGCTCACCGTCTCTAGCACGCCTTTGTGTGGGTAGAGCGTGCCATCAATAAGGCGAAGCTCAATACCGCCAATAGAGGAGATGCCCTCCTTGAGCCCTCCATGGGCACGAGAGAGTGCGAGGAATTGCCTTTCGGTGATAGAGAAGTGGGCATACATCTCGCTGATATCGCTCACCGAGGTGAGGGGCTGTGGCATCTGTGGCGACACGAGACTTCCCACGCGGTATGGGATGCTACCCACCACGCCATCGGTAGGGCTTACCACACGGGTGTAGGAGAGCTGTTTCTGGGCACTCGCCAATTGAGCCTTGGCACTGGCAAGTGAGGCCTTGGCGGTGGCGAGTTGGTTTTCGCTTGATTGGAGTGCGTAGTCCCCGATGATATTTTCGCTGGCTAGCTGGCGATTGTTCTTGGCCGTTAGCTCGGCAGTTGCCACTTGCGACTCAGCTACAGCCACAGCTGCCTTGGCAGCA
>NZ_HF988912.1:5509-10829 GCF_000435035.1 Porphyromonas sp. CAG:1061
AGCCACAGCTGCCTTGGCAGCATTGACCGCCTCTTGGAACTGTACCTGGTCCAGCACAAAGAGGAGCTGCCCCTTACGCACCTTAGCCCCCTCATCTACAGCCACCTGGGTGATGGGACCAGCCACCTGTGGGCGTATCTCTACATCCAGTTTGCCCCGAAGTGTAGTGGGGTAGATAGATGGTAAAGTGATCTGCTGCTCCTTCAGCTCTCGTACGGTGTAGGTGGTGCCATCGGCTTGCTGCCCTTGGCCGCCCTTTTTCGTGTCACAACCACTTATGGGTAGTAGTGCCGCAACTGCTATAGCCACTAACCCTATTAGTCTCATCGAAGACTTTTTCATATTCATTCTTTTCTTTTGTCGGTTTGGGTCTCTTTTTTTAGAGTACTCGCAAGCTTACCCAAAGAGTGCGTAAAATCCAAGTAATTAAGAAGTTTTTAGTGGGGAATATGTCGGTTTTTTTGATGAAAAGGGGGAAAGTGTAGTCAACAGTTTTCTCCCTTTTTATTGAGAATGGCTCTTTGTGCAACATCCACCTTACCTATTGGGTGCCTAATCGGACCAGTCGGACAGGTCGGACGAGTCGGACAAGTCGGACTGATGAGAGCCCTACATCGGCTACGGCTCCGTTTGTGGGTCAGTAATTATCCCCTTAGTGAAAGGTAGATTTGCTCTTGTATGCGGGTGCGGATATGGAGCTGTGAGAGCTGGTTATTCCACCGCTTTAGGGCACCTCTATTGGAGAGAAAGATGTAGACAATCTCATTTTGGGGATCTATCCAGCAGCAGGTGCCGGTGAAGCCGGTATGCCCATAGGTGGAGAGGGGTGCAATATCGGCCACGTTGCCTACCTTGCCTTTGCCACGGTGACGATCGAAGCCGAGTGCATAGGGGGAGATAGGGTGGCGGGCTGTGGTAAACTTCTGTACCGTATTGGGTTTAATATACCTATGACCGTCGTAAGTGCCACCATTGAGGAGCATCTGTAGGAGTGGAAATAGCTCCTCTGCTGAGCCAAAGAGTCCGGCATTGCCCGATACTCCTCCTAGCATCGCTGCTGCTTCGTCATCCACATCGCCACGGAGGGTTTGGTGGCGAAGGAATTGATCCTTCTGCCCTTCGGCTATCTCGGAAGGGGCAAATCGTGCCAAAGGGCAGTAAGTGAGTCGCTTTAGTCCAAGTGGTGTGGCTAGCTTTTCCATAAAAAGTTGATCGAGTGGCATCTGGTAGCACTGCTCGAGCACCTCTTGCAATAGCAGAAAGTCAATGTCACTGTACCGGTACCCCCGCCGACGGAGCTGTGCATCGCGGATCTCCTCACGCATCATCTCCCTTACCGAACGGTGGAGGTAATATCCCTCGGCGAAGCGGATAGGGTAGTCCTCACTCTGCTCTCTACTAACCAATGATGGAAGGTAGGAGAAGTCGCGCCTTGCCCACGCCTTTCGGGCGATCTGAATGGGAAAGCCTGCTTGGCACCGATAGGTGATTAGTGGCGAAGGGTAGCTCTCTTGGTCGATGAGTGAGAGATAAAAATTGATCACCGCGGGCATCCCCCCTGTATGAAAAAGAAGGTCGGCAAGTGTTACCGACTCTTTATTGCTTCCTTTGAGGAAATCGAGGTGCTTACCTAGTGGATCCTTTGTAGACAACCGCCCCTCGTCCTCTGCCATCATCAGCAGTGGCACAGTGGCGACTGCCTTGGTGACACTGGCGAGGTCGTATAGGGTGGCGGTGTTATTGGGCTCCTTTTTCCCGCTATCTTTGTAGCCAAAGGCCTTGCTATAAACCACCTTTCCCTCCTTTGCCACTAGTACCTGGCAACCAGGGTAGGCGCCTTTCTTCACCCCCTCGAGGGCAATGTCATCTATCTTAGAGAGTAGGCGTCTATTGAGCCCCACTGTCTCTGGCTTGGCGAAGGTGAGCCCTTTTCGCTCCAGAGGAATGCCTGCTCCCGCCTTGAAAAGTGGAGGTAGGTCAACTGGTAGCACCCCACTCATGGGTAGCTGACCGAGTAAAGCACGCCCTACGGCTCTCTGAGCATCGACACTACTATCGTAGCCCATCACCACCGCCTTTGCCTCGGTGATCACCTCCTTGAAGTGCAGTGCGGTGTAGGGATTGGTGAGGAAAAGCAAGACTACCGACCTATCGCGTGCCAATTGGAGGAGCCCAGCATCGGGCCGTGCCCTTTCGGAGGTGATGGCAACCAGTATCACGGAGCTCTTTCGTAGCTTTTGGTAGGTGGCCTGTCGCTCGCCATTACCTGCCTTCACGCCAATGCCGTGGCTGCTAACTGTGCCACCATTGCGGAGCACTTGTAGGAGCTGAGGGGTCCTAGAGTCTCCATAACGCAAGAGAGCCATCTCACTTTTTCCTACGAATGGAAGGAGTGACTCATTATTCTTCAGTAGGGTGACACTCTCCTCGTAGATTCTAGTGTGAAGTGCCTTGCTCTGCTCATTATTAAGGTCGGCAGAGAGGGCGGTGGTTGGCAGTAGCGCCCGATTAGTTGCCCCAAGGAGATGTTTCCACGCAAGTACTTTTCGGCAACGACGTAGCACCTCACTGCGGTCTATCTCTCCCGCTTTTAGTGCGGTGAGCAGCTCTGCTAATGCCTTTTGGGGTGAGGGCGGTGCTAGTAGAATATCATTGCCAGCCTTGAAGGTGGCAACAGCAACAGAGCCTTTGCCTACATTGTCTATCACCCCTTGCATCGCCAGCCCATCGGTGAAGATGAGCCCCTCGAAGCCGAGTTGCTCCTGCAGTAGTTCGGTGGTGATGGCGTGGCTCACACTGGCCGCTTTTCGGCTGCTATCTAGTGCGGGGACGGTGAGGTGCCCCGTCATGATACCCCCTAAGCCCTTTTGGATAAATTGGGTGAAGGGGTAGAGCTCTACCTCCTCTAGCCGTGCTCGGTCGTGCGATATCACGGGTAAAGCTTTGTGGGAATCGACCTTGGTATCACCGTGCCCGGGGAAGTGCTTCGCTACCGCCAGCACCCCTAGGCTCTCTAGCCCTTGACCATAAGCCAGTACCAGCTTCGCTACCTGCTGAGGGTCGGAGCCAAAGCTACGGGTACCGATGACTGGATTGAGGGGGTTGTTATTGACGTCGGCGACAGGGGCAAAATTGACCTGAATACCCATCCGCTTCGCCTCCTCTGCTGTGGCTCTACCATACTCAAAGGCGGTGGAGAGGTTGTTGGTGGCCCCCAGCACAATGTTTCGAGGCCATCGGATAGTGCCAGAAAGACGCATCGAGAGTCCCCACTCGCCATCCATCGCCACCAGCATCGGGATCGTGGCTCTCTGTCGCATGCGATTGGTGAGGAAGAGCTGTCGCTCGGGCGTCCCTTTTTGCCAAAGGACGCCCCCGAAGCCACGTGCCACTAGGTGGTCCCACTCCTCTAGGGCTTTTTGTCCCTCTTTGGGGTAGACCATTGGCATAATCAGCTGAGCCAGAAGCTGCTCATCCGTCATCCCCTGCATCACGCTATCGGCATAAGCATAGGCCGCAACAGAACGAGCAGGATCCTTGATCATCGTTGGTGGGGTGCCCGCTTTTACAACGGGGCAACAAAGAAGTACCGCAAGGATACTCCCAAACATCTTATATATATTGTTTCTCTTCATAATCTTTGATAATCAATTGCCATTATGGTGAAAAGTGGCAATGTAAAAGCTAAATGGATTATTTCCATAATGGTTCATTCTCCCATCCCTTTGGAAAGCCAAGTGCAGCCTTGTCTATCTCTGGAAATGTAGCAAAGAGATGATTCATTTTGTGGAGCATGTCGTTATTTGGCGATATGACATCAAGGAAATACTTGATAATGCACAGGTCAAAGTATACCTTTAATGGATCAGTTGGCAATGTAATCCAAGGACGTTCTATTCTGATTGGCATAGTAGCACGAATGGAGAACACGCGATTCCAAATACGAGCATGATGACAGCAAGAGTTTCGTGTTACTGCAACAATAGTAAGCCAAGATTCGAATGGAGAAATTTGCAGTCCAAATGACTGAGCAATGGATTTCTTAATTCTTTTATTCTTGATGTTGGAATAAATGTTGGTGACTACTCCAAATGGTAGTATCTCAGCCAGCATCCAAGATGGTGGGTACTGATTGATATAGCTTTTCTTGAAATGATGGATGAAATCCTCTTTAGTATGGTTTAACTCATCTTCAATTAGGTGTTTAGTGCGTCTGAATCTACTAGGATCTGAGAAATAACGTCCGTTCGTTATCCAGAATGGATCGTCTAACATTTTTGTTCCAAAATTTACGATTGCACAACGCACTGCAATCTCTATTTTTTCAATTTCATTGAAGAGGAGTAGTCGTAACTTCTTGTCAAACTTATACAGCATCATTACCTTGTCAAAGGTAACACCTTGCTTAAATAGTTTTTGTTCCTTAGGGGTGGAAAGTAAAGGGTGCATATATGCAGATAGGCGGTAGTAACCGATGTGAGCAAGGTAGTGTTCAGCCTTTCCTTCATCAGTTATTTTCATGCCTCTTGCTTTGAGCAACTGTACTAACGCCTTAGGGGTAGCGTATGTTTTTACAAACGGAATTCTTTTTGTCATAGTATAAAAAAGACCCGCACATTTGAGCATCGTTGAGAGGCTTGGCGGGTTCTCGTGCTACAAAGGTACGAATATTCTATTGACATTCCAAACTCCGATACAAGAAAGTTACAAGATCCAAATCACTAGAAGTTTAATTACACATTAGCTCGTATTGGCAGGTTTATTTCCGCTTTAGTTGGTAGTTTACGGTAGAATCTGTATGTTTGTAATGAATATTAACATTAGACCACGAGGATTATGATTAAGGAGAACTTTGTAAAGCTATATGAGGGGGTACTGAAGGAGAATTGGGCGCTTCCTGCCTTTACCAATTATGAGGAGGGGCGAACCTATACTGTGGCAGATGTAGCACGGTGGGCAGCACGTGTACACCTTATCTTGGAGCAGAATGGCATCAAGAAGGGCGATAAGGTGACCCTTATTGGTAAGGATTGTGCCGAGTGGTGTATGGTATGGATGGGCATCGTTACCTATGGGGCGGTGGTGGTACCTATACTGCCCGACTTCCCGAAGGCCGACTTGCTACACCTCATTGAGCATAGCGACTCTAAGTTTGTATTCGTGGGGCCAGAGCACGAGAAGTACCTAGAGGGGGCACTTCTTCCTAATGTGCTTGGGCTTTATAGGATTAAAACACTAGAGCCACTCCTAGGACTACTCTCCAACGATCCTACTAAGGCACTCAATATAGATGCTCTATTCAAGGAGCGATACCCCAATG
>NZ_HF988913.1:0-12501 GCF_000435035.1 Porphyromonas sp. CAG:1061
AGATGGCTCTTGAGCATCACTTAGGTCTCACCTGCGACCCGATATGTGGTTTGGTGCAAATCCCTTGCATCGAGCGCAATGCTTTTGCTGCCGCCCGTGCATTGGATAGCAATACCTTCTCCGCCTTCTCCGACGGGTTCCACCGAGTTACCTTCGACCAAGTGGTAGAAGTGATGAAGCAGACAGGGCACGACCTCCCAAGTCTCTACAAAGAGACTTCCGAAGGCGGACTTGCCACCAACTACTGCATCATTCCCTAAGCGGAAGCACACTTGACACATATATATAAGGCGTATCTGGGTCTCCAGGTACGCCTTTATTTTTATCCTAAAGCTAGTTCAATGAAGAGTGTCACCAAGATCGGCACACTAAAGTCACAGACAAAGCCATGGTAAATGGCAGGCACCAAGTACTCCTTACCCGAGGCGTTGAGAATGGCTGGAAGTGTCACATCCATCGTCGTGGCCCCGCCAGCAGCAATAGGGGCAAGAGGACCGAGGTATTTTACCAAGAGCGGAGCCAAAAGGAGTGTCAAGAGCTCACGAAACACATTGGAAAAGAGCGCAATAGCACCTAGCGTAATCCCCAGCTTCTCCGTAATAAGGATACTCGAAAGAGAGTAGTAAGCCAACCCTTGCGATACCGCCAGCATCTCATAGAGCGATTGCCCAAGGAGCAAAGCAGCCACTACCCCACCACACATACTTCCAATGATTGTCAGAAAAGGCAACGCCAGCAAGCGAGGAGATAACTGCCTAAATCCTCTGATCGTATCACGATCATTCCCCACACTCAAGCCAACTAAAAACAGAAGCAGATAGAGCAGATAATTCCCTAGATCCGACTCCACAATAGCAGTAGGAACTAAATCAATACCCCCCAAGGCGAGCCCGAGGAGAAAGGAACCGAGCAATATAAGATTAGACTTCATACCTCCCGATTCTTTTTACCACGTCCAAAGAACCACGCCATCAGCACACTACCTGCAGTAGAGCACAAAGCTACCACCAGAGCAATCCCTACCACCACCAGTATATTGGCCATCTCACTCTGCGAGTGTGCCACCTCCAGCCCCAGCACAAAGAGTAGCAGACAGATCACCACCATCAAAGCAGTGCTAAGCCCCCTAATCCGTCGCCTCCTCAAGAGCCAACCACATACCACCCCCAGTAAAATACAACTAAATAGCTTCCACATCTCCTCACTCACCAATATCAATAGCTCCTCCCCTGCAAATCTACCAAAGATTACCCTACCCTCAGCAACCCAATCCAGCCTTTCCAAAAACGCCAGAGGTCTACACCCCTTTTTAGGATACTATCTTGTGGAAAGTGGTGGTAGCCGAAATAAGTATGGTCCCTTGTGGCAGGATAAATGTGTCGCCACAAGGGATCATAACTATCAGGATACAGCAAAGTACTTAACGAGGAGAGAGCCGCTTGATACTCTTTGCCGCCTCGTGCGAAACGAGCTGTGAAGAATCACCAAGCAAGGTAGATAGCTGCTCTTTGATTTCTGTAGCTTTGCACGAATAATTATACCAGCCTAGTGCCTCAATACTAGCTACTCTCACCGGCTCGCTATTGGAGGCGTCAAGAGCAATCTTGATCAAGGCTTCAGCTACCCTCGCATCTGGAGAGTTACGACAGCTACGTATCGCAAATAGCTGTTCTTTCACAGACTTCGCATCCTTGCTCTGAGGCAACAGTTCCTGTAGAAGACGCTCCCGTGCACTCTCAGCTGCCTGCATATCAGAGAGCAGTTTCTCCACCTGACTTGTAGGATATATAGGTGTGCGTGCCACGATGCTACGAAGCTCTTGAGAGAGCCTGTTACCATCCATCATTTTGAGGGCCCCGCTCTGCTTGAATACGATTCGCTTACAGTGGCTATCCTGCAACAAACTTTCTACTAGCGCTGGCGCCAATGCGTCCGAACCATTCTTTCCTAAAAGCTCAACGCTCATCCTCCGAATAAGTTCGTAGCTATCATGCACCCCCTCCTTGAGCACCTCCACGAAGTTGGCATCATTTATCTGACTCAATAACTTCAGTGCTTCTGTCCGTACAATCAGACTATTTGAGGTACGATAGGCATTGAGGAGGAGATCCGACACTTGTGGGTAATCCATTCGGTATAGCATCTTGAGTGCCAAAGCCTGCAAATCTCCCGATGGCACACGTAGCTGCTGCAACCAATAATTAGCATCCCTAGCTCTTAGCACCAATTGCTGGCTAAGGTTACTTGGCACTAGCTGGCTATCCGATACGAATCTATAGGTTGGGTCACCGATAAGGTGCGTCTCAAGGTACATTACCTGCTGATGCCACGAGCCCAACCGCATACCATCTGCGAGGAGCCCAAGTAGCTCATCTGGCCACTTATCTTGGATAACATTGACAGAATTGGCTTGGACTGCAAGAGTAGTTCCATCATTAAAGATATACTCTGCCGAAATATTTTCATCAAGATGAAATGAGCCGTTATAGCATGCATCGAGCATCACAAATCTCGCAGCAGGGGCAATGGCACGGAGGTCATCAATATAGATATCTAGGCTTCTATTAAATAGAGAGTCCGCTGCTTCCATCTCTGTAGTAAAAGTATCACTGATCCAAGAGATGGGGATATCTAGCTCCTTGGCAACTCTCTGAATCGCTTCATCAGGAGTCTCCCCTTTCCTTAGTCGCCTAGCTCTAGCACGTGCAAATAGCATTATATTCTCCTTAGAGATATCCACACTGCTCCCCTCTCGATATCCATTGATGTATTGATTTTGGGGGGCTCCGTGATGATGAAAGAGCATCACATCGAGATCAGGCTGCTGCACCTCGGTTAGGTAGTAGTACTTTGCGGGGAACTTATCATCAAAGTCGATGGCCTTAAAGCGCCCAGTGGGCAGAAACACACCCTCCAGCTGCTCCCTTAGTGCGATTTGCTCTCCTGCCCACGCTTGCTTAGACTCCGAGTTGTAGCCATGGCCACGAGCCATAGTGAGGTGGTCAAGCTTATTCCGAGAGTGGTTAGTTCGCTCCCTCACCACCTTTTGTAGATACTTCGTCAATGCCTGGTACTTCGTCTCACCCTCTCTATCATAGGGTCGGATACGTGCCGAATAGATATCGGCCTCTATCCTTTGTGCCCCTTCGCCCGAAAGGGAGTAGAAAAAGAGACCCGGTTTTGCCCCATCATACGGCAGTGGTACAAACTTTAGCCCAAAGCAATCATAGAAACGATCACTGGGGACACTTGAGCGCTCCCATGGGTACCTATTGGGATCCATCTTGAATGCCGATGTGAGATGATGAGCATCTCGGATCATCGCTACAGGTATATCCCCGATCAAGACACACCCCTCAAGTGGAGAGGAGGGGTCTTGATGAAGCTGTTGGAGAAGTGCTCTGATCTCATCAGGGCTACTCCAGTCATGAATAAGGAGATAGGTGCCAAGCCCATCTTGCTCCACCACATCTCGATAGGCATCAACTGCTGCCTTGGCGTTAGCATAGCTCTTACTATCTATCACAATGGCAAATGAAGTGGGAGTGACCACCCTTGGGGTCTCCACCACCTGTGCCATAAGTGATAGTGCACTAATCAATAGGGCGATGATGCCCAATAACATTCTATTGTACTTCATGTTGTAGGTGTATAAGTGTTAGAAAAAACAGCCCAAAGAACAAAGTGCGGAGGTACGGTGACCTAGACTTGAATTCAATGGGTGAGTATACCCCAATCTTGCCTTGAGGTATAGCATTGCACGGCTAGAGGATACTGGCTTTTGAGCATAGGAGATAGAAAGAGCCTCATTCCACAGGTCCGCCACCATATAACGATAGTCGGGCAGAGTGATATGCTCAGCCACAAATGAATTTACATACTGCCCATTGAGCTCTATATTAGAGTCGAATGCCCAAAGACGACCACCAGTAAGGGAAAGGTCGAGAGTGGGTGTAGTGGGTCTATCAAAAACAAATACCTTACGCACCTCCCCCATAATCGATGCCATTGAATACCCATACTCCGAGTGTGGTAGAATATACTGCTCCGAAGTTTGCGTAACCGCTCCTTTCAATCCCAACAACCACTCGTAGGGGTGCTGACTATTCCACGACCATTGATAGGAAGCCTCTAAGTGATTGCGGTGCTTCAAATACCTACCGCTACGAGACAGCTCAATATAGCCTTTAAAGGCTTCTGTATTATCATACTTTACGATGTACTGTATTCCTTTGTCCTTACTCACATCGTAACGCAGAGAGAGAGTATGCTGTGACGGGCTCCCCTTGCTCTGTAGAGTGAGGCCCGCGAAAGAGGCATCTGCAAGGAGAGAACCGGTACGCTGAGGGACTGTAAAGCTAATCTCTGCATCTTCTACAGAGCTCTCAAAACCAAGATAAAACATAGTGCGCCAATCAGTATCAATATTGTACTGCAACTCACCACCCACAGTATTTCGGATGTAATTAGTGACCCGACCAGAACCGATACGTGCCGTAGCACCTCCCATTCCGAACATCTCATAATAGGGTTGCTCCACATATATATTGATGTTTTGCATCCGGCTCTCCTCTTTGTACGACGCATACTTTAGGAGGAGTGAAAGCTGTGTTTCCTTATTGAAAAAGAGGAGCAGTGATGGCTGTAAATAGAGGGACATCGCATTATTATGTGATCTCACATCCCGTTGCTTGGCACCCTGCTCCGCCGAATAGCCAGCTGCTAGCCCAAAAGATAGGAGGCGATGATATACAGGAGTACCTGCCTTGAACTCTAGCTGATAGAGTTGATTTCTCCAATCACTATGATTTTCATCGGCCACAAAGTATGGGAGGTCACGATAGGGGCGAATCAGTGAAGCATTGTATCCCACCTCTTTGGCGATCTCTCTATCGTACTGAAATCTTCCCCAAAGGTGGTAACCATTCAATTGCACGGCCCCTTCTGCCATTGCCGAAAGGTCGTACAGCTTTTTGCCCTCCATTGCTCTGTGGTAGTCGCCCTTTTGCAATGCTCCTGACAAGCCCACAACGGTATACCATTGAGCATTCTCTAGCGCCATCCCTGCTGCATTATTATGCATGGCAGATAGCTGCTCGCCCTTCAACTTATCCAATGAAGAGAGGCTATTTACCTCTTGAGCTATAAGGGCATTGGCACACGATAGGAATAGAAGTAGGCACAATATTTGATATCGCTTATGATTGTAGCTCATTTTACTAGTTCTTTTTTAGTGAATGGTTCCATGCTGGCATTTTTGCTCCATATCTCCGAAGCATCGGTGTAACACCTCTATCAAAGTCATTGGTGCTATTATTGGTATCTTGCAAGAGAGGGGTACCATCGGGCCGCTGCCCTACTTTCTTTCGAGCCACACCCTGCCCGATGTAAGTATTACCGACATAGGTAATCCCCGCATCTATAAAGCTCGGCATACGCTTAGCATTGATCTTTGTTTCATTATCCACTGCCTCAACGCCATCTAACACATACTCTACAGGTATCTTGGCATAGATTGTGTTGCGCTTATTGCTCAGGTCTTTGGCTTGTAGTGACAAGTCATTGACTGGGTCGTAACTCTCCCCTTTTGGCACCTTGAAGAGCACATACGCACCTCCGAAAACAGTAGTCAAGTACTGCGGCACACGCCCCATTGCCTCCTTGCCATCATTAAAGATGTGGATCATATCATACGCTGGCTGGTCTGGGAATTTCTTATTAAACATATTGAATTCAAACTCCGAGCTGCTGCCATCAATAGGAGAATTAGGATTGTAAATACTTAGCTGGTGATTGGCAGCGAATTGGGAAATAACACAGCTCTCACCTGGCTTCAGTGGATACTCCTCGCCCGTGCCTGGAAAGCGCCAAACGCGATCGGTATATAGATACTTTCCAGCATCCTCCTTAGGCCATATAGGCAACTTTGTAGTCGCAGTACCTGGATAAAGGACACAGAAGTAGAGACCGTCAAGGAAGCAGACCTCATCTGAATTATTATATATCTCATAGAACTGGTCTCTGAAATACCGCTTGGGTGAACCACAGTAGTATATTTCCTTGAACACAAGGGGACTCAAACGTCCGTTCAATACCTCCAGCTCTACACGCAACCCATCTTCCAGAAGAGGATAATTGAGCAGGCTACCATTGGGGTAAGAGACTTCACCATCAGCCCCTACCGTCTCACCAGAGATATTGATAGAGTAAATTCCAGGTAATACTCCCGATACTTTGGTCTCATGACCCGTCAATGGATAAGTATAAGCCACCTGCTCATATTCATTGATCAGCTCCACCTTTGCTCCTGATGCCGAATCAAAGTCGGGGATAGCAGTATTCGCCACGATAGTCACTGAAATAGGCTGCACTAACTCAGTGTTTCTAGCTTGTTCAAAGGAGTTACACCCCACAGAAAAGAGCATCAAGAGGGCTATCAATGGCAGCCACCCAAAGGGGTGATGAGTATATTTGGCATTCATCATACTATACTTTTACTTGATAATAATTGTCAACTCAATACCGTAGAAAAAGGCTTTATTTCGGCTATAAAATGTACCTGGTCGTCGCTTCGACTCCACCCTCGGATAGCTTCTAAACATATTATTCGCAAAGAATGAGAGTCGCATAAAGTCGCCAATCTCCTTGGTAAGGTTGAAGTTGAAATTATAGAGAGGTGGAAATAGCTCATCAATATACATACTATCATCTCTATTTCTCAAAAGAGATGAAAACTCAGGCTCCTTTGCACGTGACACATCAAAAGGATATATCTTACCATCTACCTTAGAGATATAGGCAACCGGGATAGTATCGTTACCCATCTGGTAGCGATCCAATTCACGCCATATAGCCTCTGCAGTGAGGGTCAGTACAAGGCCAAGCTCTGGGATGTTATGTGTAGCTCTGATAGAGCTAGTCACCTGTTCATAGATATGCTTTTCCATCCCTTTTTCATAGAGTGCGGTATGGGTACGGTGTGCTCCCGCTTCACTACTTCTACCATCATAGTACTCATAACCATTATTAAAGTTTTTGGACCAAGCCCATGCACCTGATAGCGAAATAGTAGTGCGGATAGCATCAATGCGCTTAAGTGCCAAGTCCCACTCCAGCCCCCTACGGTAAGAAGTCAAGTGGTTAGATGGGCTGTAGTAGGTTGCAAGCACTGGATTAGAGGCAGAGAGCTCAAATCGTGGCCCATCAGGTCCCGTCACACGCTTGTACTCATTGTAGATAACTGGCTGGTGCTTTGGAGTAAGCGTATACCCATTATCCATACGCTCATCATAGGCAGTTACCATCAATTTTCCAATAGGTGTCTTAAGGTCAATGCCCACCTCGGCTTTACGATTTGTAGCAATCTCTAGCGACTTATTTTGGGTATCAAATACTCGGGTAGTAGTCATAAAAGCTTTATCCTCAAGGTCGCTAGCCATCTCATTTATATTAATGTACTCAAAGTAAGCACGCTCGGGATAGAGATAGAGGAGTGTAGGCATTTTGGCTGTTACTCCATAGGCACCTCTTACATAGAGCCAATTGGGAACTACCTCAATAGAGAGATTGGTACGTGGGGAGAGCTTTCCACCCACGAGGGATATTTGATCCCAACGAAGACCTGCCTGCCAATTCACGAGGTGACGATCGGCTATCTTCCAACTAAAGTTTTCCTCAGCAAAGAGACCCAGCTCGTGCACAAAAGGGATCTCACGATAGGGACGAGGGCGAAATGTAGCATTATGGGCTGCAATATTACGAAATGGAGGAAACTCTGGTGAGAACTCCTTTCCACGTCCAATATTGCCATCGACTGAATAATTGAAGCCCAATAATATCCGGTGATTAGTAGCTCCTAACTTACCGAAAAATGTTGCCGTTGCGCTAGAGAAAAAACTCAGCTCACGCCCATATAGGTCATAGCGACCTTTGTAATTAGAGGGGAGGTAGTGAGCATAGTGAGTCGGATCTACCCCATCATACTTGGTCAGTGGCTTTCCCGAAACATCGTAGAGCACCCTACCTGGCTGATTGGCAATAATGGCACCATCAACATCGGTCATAGAATATGGAGCCGTCGCAGAAGTATAGAGCTGGGTAAGGAAGCTATACTTATCATAATAACTGCCCGACACCACATACTTAATATTCTTCAGCCACCCTTTGTCAATGTTAATAGTACCATTGCTATTCATCGCAAATCTCAAGTTACGGCCATCCGACTCCAGCTCATTTGCGGCATCATCAGGGTTGCGATCTCGCTTATCGCGTCCGTACCATAAATCCAAAGAGGTATTGGTACGCCATTTGCCATCAAAGAATGTATTCGAATAGAGAAGCTTACCAACCGCCCTAGTAAAGTAATTGTACGAAGAGATTGGCGAGCTAGTATTCCTCGCATATTCGCCACTCACATTGAGGGATCCTCCATTCTTATCAAAAGAAAAGCCCTTGTGAGCAGAGAAGTGGTAAAGATTGGGATTAGTACGTGCCTTGATCACTAAAGGGGCCCGGCCCGCCTTGGAGGTAATCAAGACAGCGCCTGAGGTAAGGTCGCCATGAGATACAGAGGGGACACCCCGTACCACCTCTACCGACTCCACACTCTCCAGAGAGAGCAGACGAGTATCAAAGCCACCCGCTGGAGAAGCGCCACCCGATAATGCCGAAGTGCCTCCTCTTACAGAAGGATTCATCACCTGTAGATTGGCATTATTGGAGATAGGAGCTCCATCCTGTACAATAGCCGTTCCCAAAGCATTGATATTATCATCTCCACCTGCCGAGCGAATAGTCACCTGGCTTGCAGTAGAGAGGGAAGGATTAGTAGAAATACCCCCAGGCAAGAGCGACATTAAGTCAGAAAGGCTCACCGCTTGTAGGTGCTCCATTGCCATTGTGGAGATTTTGGATGATGTGGATTGCCCCGCCTTACTGGACTGTGCAGTCACCACCACTTCCTTTAGCCTAAAATCCTCATCTCGCATCACAAAGTCGAGCCGCTGATCACCACTCACCACAAGAAGGGTATCAATGGTCACTTTGCCAATAAAGGAAACCGTTAGTCGCACCTTACCCGAAGGCACTTCCTTGATATGGTATGCACCATCTACAGAGGTTATCGCGCCCATTCCATAGGTGGGAATCGAAACCGTAGCTCCAGGGAGAGGCTCCTTGACACCATTTGAGATTTCGTAAACCGTCCCGCTTAGATGATGCTTAGATTGTGCCCACACATTAGCTGGCAATAGAAGCATCAGAATAAGGAGGATTGGCATATAACGCCACGACACACTTCTAATCATATTTTACTAATTTGACGAATTGTTATTGTTTATTGCAAAGGTAATAAATACCAGCAACTCTATTCTCCCCTATAGTAGGTATATTGGACACCCTACGGAATCGGAATAAAATGGTACCTTTGGGGAGAGGAAGGGGGAGGCGCGGAGAAAGCGTATGAAACGGCTTAAGATAGTAGCAGAGAGTTCGGTGCCCTATATCAAGGGTGTGGCGGAGGTGCTGGGGGAGGTGACCTACCTCCCCTCGGAGGAGTTTGCCCCGGAGGCAGTGAAGGAGGCGGATTGGCTGATTATTCGGAGTACCACGAAGTGCGGTCGAGCGCTTCTGGAGCACTCTCGGGTGCAGCTAATCACCTCGGCGACGATCGGTTTTGACCACATCGATACCCACTTCTGCCACCAGGCGGGCATCACTTGGTACAATGCCCCCGGCTGTAATGCCGAGGCGGTGGCGCACTATTTTGCCACTGCCATAGCCCTTAGGGCGGTGGAATGTGGGTGGAACCCTCGTGGCAAGGTGATAGGGATTGTAGGGGTGGGCAACGTAGGGCGTAGGGTGGCACGAAATGCCCGGGCGCTGGGGATGGAGGTGCTCCTCAACGACCCCCCTAGGGCAAGGGCAGAGGGCCCAGATGCCTTTGTCTCGCTTCAAGAGATTGCCGAAAAGGCCGATATCATCGCTTTTCACGTACCACTTATTAAGGAGGGGGAGGATAAGACCGTGCACCTACTAGATGATAGGTTGGTAGATCTACTCCAAAGGAAACCGATCATTATTAATGCTTGTCGTGGCGCAGTGACCGATACCTCGGCCCTACTGAGGGGTTTGCGTGAAGGCAAAATCACAGACCTAGTGATGGACTGCTGGGAGGGGGAGCCAAATATCTCGCAAGAGCTACTGAAGCAGACTTGGCTAGGCACACCGCACATCGCTGGCTTCTCTGCTCAGGGTAAGGCCAATGGCGCGCGGACCTGCATAGAGCATGGTTTGGAGCACTTCGGACTAAAGCTCAGTAGCTCAGAGCCCCTCTACCCAACCCCCTTGAGCGCTCCCCTGCTACATCTCTCCAGTGACCAACCTCTATGGGAGGCACTCTTACAAACCTTTGGCATCAGGGGAGTGGACCGCACCCTTAGGGAGCGATCCCAGGAGTTTGAAACCCTTCGGCGAGAATATCACTACCCATACGAGCCATCAGAGTACCAGCTCCGGAGATGTGAGATGGGGGAATGGGCAGAGGCAGCACAAGGGATTGGTTTTCGGATAATAGAGTGATGAAGATTCTCCTCCTCAATACCTACCCGAGTGGGGGTGGTGCTGCAGTGGCGTGCCAGCGAACAATGGCACTCCTCTCACAGGCGGGGATGGAGGTACGGATGCTCACCATCACAGAGTTTGGGTGGCAGCATCGGGTCAGTTTCCTTGCCGACCGCCTAGATACGCTCCGTGCTGTCGGCGACCAACGCAAAAACCTCTTTCGCTTCTCCACCGCCCACTATGGCCTTGACATTGCTCACCACCCATGGGTGGCGTGGGCCGAGGTGATCCATATTCATTGGGTACAGCAAGGGTTTCTATCCGTCAAAGGTCTGGCAGAATTGCTCTCCATAAAAGGGAAACGGTTTTTCTGGACCCTCCACGACTTCTGGCCACTCACGGGCGGTTGCCATATCCCCTACGCCATAGGAGTAGATAGAGAGACCTCTTTTTGCCAAAGATTTACCGTGGGATGTGGAAGTTGTCCGCTTCTGGGTAGCAAAAGCAAGCAGGACCATTCGAGTAGGCTTTTTCAGTCGAAAAAGGACCTTCCGCTTGAGCAAATACACCTCGTGGCTGTGAGTAATGCGGTGGCGAAAGCGGTCGATGCCTCGCCCCTATTTAGTAAGAGTGCTATCACAGTGCTACACAATCCGATAGACCTGAAGCGGTTTTGCCCAGATTCGGCTACGAAAAAGCAAGAGAGCAGCCTCTTACTCGTTGCCTCACGCATTGATGATCCCGTGAAAGGACCTGATTTATTAGTGCAAATGCTCCGAGAAGCAAAGGCACTATCTGAGGAATGGGCAAGCAGTGCAAGCATCACTTTGGTGGGACAAATCAAAGATAAGTCTCTACTAGAGCAGATACCAATCCCCTACCGACATATCCCCCGAGCCGAGGGAGAGGAGCTGGTAAAGCTCTACCAAACGGCCTCCACCATCCTCTCCACCTCAAGATACGAGACGCTTGGGCAAACACTTGTGGAAGGCATCGCTTGTGGCACCCCTGCCATCGCCTTTGGCGTAGGTGGGATCCCCGATATCATTAGCCCGGAGAGTGGCAATGGTCAGCTCATTCGGCCATACGACACCACCGCCATGGCTCGTGCCGTGGTACACACACCCACTCCAAGAGATAGAAAGCAGATTGCCGACACCGTCCGCTCCTTCGGCATCGACGCCATCGCCCCCCAGTTGCTCCACCTCTACACCCTCTAACCCCCACCTATTCGGACTTTAGCAAAACTTTAGTTCTTAAATCTGCTTCACGCCTATTTCACCTGCTTGTAAGGGGTTCAATACTACAAAATAGAGAAGGTTTCAAAGCACCAAAACCGCCCTTCAGAACCCCTTGATATCCAACAACATATAAAACCGTCAACTGAGATGCAACTAAGCAATCGGTTAGTTGCAACTCAGCAAAAGCTTAGTTGCATCTCGGCAATTGCTTAGTTGCAACTAAACTTTTGGCTTCTCAGAACAGAAAATTTTGTACGGTTCATGGGCTCCTAAAGTAACAATCGGCAAAAAAAGATGGTGAAGTAGCTTGAGCCACTTCACCATCCGATGTGGGTATCGTAAGATAGGGGTTACTTGCTGTAGTCGTAGAAGCCTCTACCGGTCTTACGGCCGAGGAGGTTGGCACGAACCATCTTGCGAAGTAATGTATGAGGGCGGTACTTAGGGTCGCCATACTCATTGAAGAGCACCTCCATAATAGCAAGGCATACATCTAGCCCGATGAAGTCGCCCAGCTCGAGTGGTCCCATTGGGTGGTTGGCACCCAGTTTCATAGCGGTATCGATCTCCTCCACGGTAGCAACACCATCGGCATATTCACCAATCGCTTCATTGATCATAGGGATCAGGATACGATTGACTACAAATCCAGGGGCTTCATTGACCTTCACTGCCACCTTGCCGAGCTGCTCACAAAGCT
>NZ_HF988913.1:12508-13777 GCF_000435035.1 Porphyromonas sp. CAG:1061
CCGAGCTGCTCACAAAGCTGTAGCACGGTGGTGAGGGTCGCTTCGCTAGTGAGCTGGCCAGTGATCACCTCTACCAGTTTCATCACTGGCACGGGGTTGAAGAAGTGCATACCGATCACCTTCTCTGGTCGCTTGGTAGCCGCTGCTAGCTCGGTAATAGAGAGGGAGGAGGTATTGGTGGCGATGATCGCCTCTGGCTGTAGGATAGAGCAGAGGTGGGTGAGGATCTCTTTCTTCACCTCCATCTCTTCGCTCACTGCCTCAATCACGAGGTCGGCATCCTTGACCTGATCAAAGTCAGTAGTGGTGGTGATGCGAGCGAGGATAGCGTCGCGATCCTCTGCGGTCATACGTCCTTTATCTACCTGACGATTAAGTCCTTTCTCCATACGAGCCATAGCTCTGCCTAGGGACTCTGTAGAGCGACCTTTCATAGTCACCTCTAGAGACTTTTGTGCCATAGTCTGTGCTATGCCAGCACCCATGGTGCCATTTCCGAGTACTACGATTTTCATAATATCTTGTTGTTTATTATTGGTTTTGGAATCTAAAACTTTGGGGTCCGCTTCTCTAGGAAGGCACTCATCCCCTCCTTTTGCTCGGGAGAGGCAAAGGCATTGCTAAAGAGGTGGTTTTCAATGGCGATAGCGGTATCAATATCGGCTTGCAGACCACGCTGGATCGCCATTTTGGAGAGGGCAATGGCGTGGGGTGACTTAGCGGCGATCTCCTCGGCAATCGCTTGCACGGTGGGTAGCAACTCTTCGGGTGCTACCACTCTATTGACGAGCCCTATACGAAGGGCTTCATCGGCTGGAATGATGCGTGCGGTGAAGATCAATTCACTCGCCTCTCCGGCACCTACTAGGCGGGGTAGCCTTTGGGTACCACTGAAGCCGGGAGGAATGCCGAGCCCCACTTCGGGCTGACCGAACTTGGCCTTCTCGGAAACGATGCGGAAGTCGCACGCCATAGCGAGTTCGCACCCTCCACCAAGTGCAAAGCCGTTGACAGCGGCAATCACAGGGATGGGAAGGAGCTCTAGCTGGCGAAAGACTTTGGCACCACGCTGACCGAAGGTGAGTGCCTCCTCGGGGGTGAATTGCGACATCTCGCTGATATCGGCACCAGCGACAAAGCTGCGACCCGCCCCGGTGATGATGAGCACGCGGGTGGAGGGGGCTAGATGATTGAGGGCATCGCCGAGCTCCTCGAGCACTTGGGTAGAGAGTGCATTGAGGGCTTCGGGACGGTGGATGGTAATGGGGG
>NZ_HF988913.1:13794-15802 GCF_000435035.1 Porphyromonas sp. CAG:1061
ATGGTAATGGTGGTGATAGCCCCATTACCATCCACTTTAATGGTCTGATACTCCATCATCTCAACGCTCCTTATCTTGGAGAGCTTGGAGTTTCTGAGTAAGGATAGGAACGATCTTGTGGAGGTCGCCTACCACGCCGAGGTCGGCTACTTGGAAGATAGGTGCGAACTTATCTTTATTAACGGCGATGATGTACTCGCTCTCCTCCATACCGGCCAAGTGCTGGATAGCTCCTGAGATACCAAGGGCTAGGTAAAGGTCGGGACGAACGGTCTTACCGGTCTGGCCTACCTGACGCTCGTGACCGATGATACCAGCATCAACCATCGCACGTGAAGAGGAGACTTCGGCATTGAGGGTCTCGGCCAGCTCTTGCAGCTTGCTGAAGCCATTGCCGGTACCTACGCCACGGCCACCTGAGACGAGTACGTTAGCCTCGGTGATATCGATGAGGGTCTTGGTCTCTGTCTCTTTACGGATCAGGCGAACTCTCTGGCACTTCTCAATATCAAAGGGCACCTCTACCTTTTCTACCACACCCTTACGACTGGCATCGCTTGGCTTACGGCGCATCACGCCTGGACGAACGGTAGACATCTGTGGTCGGCTGTTCTTACAGATGATAGTAGCCATAAGGTTACCTCCGAAGGCTGGACGGGTCATGAGCAGATTGCGTTCCTCATTGATATCGAGTGAAGTACAATCGGCAGTAAGACCGGTGTGAAGCCTTGAAGAGACTCTAGGACCAAGGTCACGACCAATAGTGGTAGCACCTAGAAGTACGATCTCGGGCTTGTAGGTGTGGACGATATGGCAGATGGCCTCGGCATAGGGCTCTGTGATATAATCCTTGAGGAGGTCGTGATCTACCACCAGCACTCTATCGGCACCAGCATGGATGAGCTGCTCTGAGAGTGGCTCTACTCCCTTACCGAGGAGTACTGCTGTTACCTGCTCGTTGATTGAATCGGCAAGGTCGCGGGCTTTTCCAAGCAACTCAAAGGCAACATTCTGAACGATGCCATTGCGCTGCTCTGCAAATACTAGTATACCTTTATATTGTTCCATAGTCGCTTCTTAAATAATAAATTTCTCTTGCAGTTTTTCTAAGATGATATCGGCAGCCTCCTCTGGGGTCAGCTCTTCGTGGAGTGTACCCATGGCCTTGGCACCCTTGGTAAAGGACTTGTTCACGTTGGTAGGCGATCCCTTGAGCCCTAGGCGGGTCTCATCAACTGGGAAGGAGCCGAAGTTGAGCTCTACAATCTCTTTGTCAAAGGCGGTCATGATGTCGGAGACATTCATGTAGCGTGGCTGATAGGCCGATGCCAAGAAGGTGAGCATGCAGGGGAGGTCTACCTCTAGGTATTCGTGACCGTCCTCAAGGTTTTTCTTAACGGTGAGGGTCTTCTTACCATCATAATCGACATGCTCTACGTAGGTGATCTGTGGGAGGTCGAGCTGCTCGGCAATCTGTGGACCTACCTGTGCGGTGTCACCATCGATGGCCTGACGACCTGCAAGGATCACATCATAAGGCTCTAGCGACTTGATGGCTTGGGAGATGGTGTAGCTGGTAGCAAGGGTATCGGCACCACCAAACTTGCGGTCGGTGATGAGGAAGCCTTTGTCGCAACCCATACCAAAAGCCTCGTAAAGAACAGCCTTGGCCTGAGGAGGTCCCATGGTGATGACATCAACCTCGGCACCGAAGCGATCTTTGAACTGTAGTGCCTGCTCGAGAGCACCCTTATCATCGGGATTCATAATACTTGGTACACCGGTACGGATGAGGGTACCCTTGACTGGATCGAGCTTGATCTCAGTGGTATCTGGAACTTGCTTTATGCAAACTAAAATCTTCATATTTCAGGAATGTATTTACTCGTTTTTACTTCAGTAGATTGGCTGCAATCACCATACGCTGTACCTCGCTGGTACCCTCGTAGATCTCGGTAATCTTGGCATCGCGCATCATTCGCTCCACTGGATACTCACGGGTGTAGCC
>NZ_HF988913.1:15815-21449 GCF_000435035.1 Porphyromonas sp. CAG:1061
ACTCACGGGTGTAGCCGTATCCGCCGTGGAATTGGACGGCCTTATTGGTCATCTCCATTGCTGTCTCGGCACAATAGAGCTTGGCACGAGCGGCAGGAACGGTGTAGGGCTGGCCGTTGTCTTTGCACCACGCTGCTTTACGAACAAGTAGCGACGCGCACTCGATGCGTGCCTCAAGGTCGGCCAACTGGAATTGGGTATTCTGGAACTTTGCGATACTGCGACCAAACTGCTTACGCTCTTTGGTGTACTTCACGGTCTCCTCCATAGCACCACGGGCAATACCAAGAGCTTGTGAAGCGATACCGATACGACCACCATCGAGGGTCTTCATAGCTACTTTGAATCCTTGACCTACCTTGCCGAGAAGATTCTCCTTTGGCACGATGCAATTCTCCATAATCAGCTCGCAAGTAGCTGAGCCACGGATACCCATCTTGAGCTCCTTCTTTCCTACTGAGAAGCCAGGAAAGTCTTTCTCCACGATAAAGGCAGAGATGCCCTTATTGCCAAGGCTCTTATCGGTCATGGCGAAGATGATGTAGACGTGGGCATACTCGGCATTGGTGATGAAGATCTTATTGCCATTGAGTACGTAGTGGTCTTCCTCCTCTACAGCGAAGGTCTGCTGACCAGCTGCGTCGGTACCGGCATTGGGCTCGGTAAGTCCGAAGGCACCAATCCACTCACCCGATGCGAGGCGTGGTAGGTAACGCTCCTTTTGCTCGGGCGTACCAAAGAACATAATTGGGTCGCAGCAGAGTGAGCTATGAGCTGATACCACTACGCCAGTGGTAGCACAAACGCGACTGAGCTCCTCTACCGCCATGGTATAGATCTGGTTGGTAGCTCCAGCTCCACCATACTCTTTAGGGATGGTGATACCCATAAGGCCGAGCTTGCTCATCTTCTCCACGGTCTCGATGGGGAAGCGCTCCTCTTCATCTATCTCTGCAGCTAGAGGCTTTACCTCTTTCTCTGCAAACTCTCTAATCATCTGCAAGAAGAGTTCTTCCTGAGGTGTGTAATTGAAATTCATAATCAGTATTGTCTATATTATTATTTATGGACTCTATCTTTATTGCTTCATTGGCTGTACGTTTTCGTCAAAATGAAGCTCAGCCTCTGTTGCAGCTTGTATCTCTTCACGACTTACGCCATCGTATATCTCGGTGACCCAAAGGCCTATGCCCTTACGCACCTCAATCACGCACATCTCGGTAACGATCATATCTACCTGTCCCTTGGCAGTGAGTGGCAGACGGCACTTCTTGAGGATCTTAGGATTGCCCTTGGCGGTGTGCTCCATAGCGAGGATCACCTTTTTGGTACCTACAAGTAGGTCCATAGCACCACCCATACCAGGGGCACGCTTGCCTGGGATAATCCAATTGGCGAGGTCGCCCTCTTCATCTACTTCCAAGGCACCTAGTACGCTAACGTCCACGTGACCTCCGCGAATAATACCGAAGGAAGTGGCACTATCAAATGTAGCCGCACCTGGCACGGTAGTGATGGCACCACCACCTGCATTGATCCAATCGGGATCTTCCTGACCTGCTTCGGGAGTAGCTCCGAGGCCGATCATTCCATTTTCACTCTGTAGCATCACATGTACGCCTTGTGGCAAGAAGGAAGGAACCATTGTGGGTAGCCCGATACCGAGATTGACCACGTCACCATCCTTTAATTCGAGAGCAACTCTCTTTGCGATGACTTCTCTGACTTGTTGTTTGTCTAATGCCATAATCTTAGTCTTTATAGTATTTGTATTTATCTTGTTTTCAGTTTTGTAGCTCCTGACGCCGTACCATCTCTTGCGCGATAAACGAAGCGACGTCATCGGCATAAGTATTGGCACCAAATCCAGCATCATAGCCTAGCTCCTTAGCAAGCTCGTGGGTGATACGAGGCCCACCGCAGCAGACGATCATCCTGTCGCGAAGCCCCTCGGCCTCGATCATCTCTATCAGCTCGGTGAGGTTTTGAATATGAACATCCTTTTGCGTCACAGTCTGGGAGATGAGTAGAGCATTGGCACCAAACTCAATCGCCTTTGCCAAAAACTCATCATTGGGCACCTGGCTACCTAGGTTGCGTGCCTCAATCATATCATAGCGCTCTAGCCCATAATGCCCAGCGAAGCCTTTCATATTCATGATTGCATCGATACCTACGGTATGTGCGTCGGTACCGGTACTGGCTCCTAGCACTTTGATAGGCTTGCCCAAGTGGGTGCGGATATAGTCGTCGGTCTCCTCCATCGACATAGTGGTCGACTCCACCTTGGGCACATAGATATTGCTATAATCTACCGTATGGGTACAGCTACCATAGCAATTGAAAAAGGTGTAGCCCTCGGTGAGCTCTTTCGAAAAGACCACCATAGGATTTTGGAAGCCCATCTCCTTGAGGAGCAACTTAGCTGCCTCCTCGGCTTCGGCACCCTTAGGTACAGGAAGGGTAAAACTCAGCTGTACCTTGCCATCGTTCATGGTGTCGCCATAAGGCTTCACCTTGGATAGGTCTAATGTCCTATCAAAACTTTTATCTTCGGTTGAATATAGTCCTCCACTCATAACTTGCCCGCAATCTTATTGTCTTTCATTAGTTCCAAAATAGGGTTGTAGTAGCGCTCCCCTTTGCGCTTAACGCCATCCAGACCTTTACCACCATCTTGTGGTCGCTTGATATCCGCAAAGATACCCTTTGAAAGGGCAATAAAGAGACCCTCCTCCTGGATATCCTGCAATAGTGTCAATGCCTTCTCAAGCACATTCTTGGCACGGGTCTGCATGATACCATTCTCCTTAAACTCCACATCGTCGCCGATGGACTTCATGTTGTTGAAGATATAGCGTGCATTCTCAATTGAGAGATATCGGTCGCTCATAAATGGAGTGTGTATCGCCTCGGTAGGCATACCGAGAAGTTGCAACCCTTGGTGTGTCCAGATACCGATCATATTGAATAGAGCATCTTGGATATGACCTCTAAAGATATTACCGGTCATAAACTTTGTAGGTGGCATATACTTCAATGGTGCCTTAGGGAAGATCTCCCTCGTCATTTGAGCCTGTGCCAATTCATAGAGGAAGCCATTTTCCACGGCAGGATCCATCTCAAAGGCGTGGCCGAGTCCCATCTGCTCTTCTGGGATACCCGCCTTGAGGGCAAATTGCTCGTTGATAAAGTCGGAAGCCAATACCGTATGTGCCTCCTCAAGAGCATCGGCAGTGGTGAGGTAGTTATCCTCACCGGTATTGATAATCACCCCAGCGAAACCATTGATCACACGACTAGTGTACTGGTCCACGATGGTTCGCTTCATATTGATATCCCTAAATAGAATGCCATAAAGGGCATCATTGAGCATCACATCTAGCCCTTCAAAAGCACCCATAATAGCAATCTCAGGCATACAAAGACCCGAGCAGTAGTTACAGAGTCGGATATAGCGTCCTACCTCCTCACCCACTTCATCAAGGGCTTTTCGCATAATGCGGAAGTTTTCTTGCGTCGCATAGGTACCGCCAAATCCCTCAGTAGTAGCTCCGTAGGGGACATAGTCGAGAAGGCTTTGCCCCGTAGTACGAATCACCGCAATGATATCGGCACCTTGGCGAGCAGCCGCCTGTGCCTGCACCACGTCCTCATAGATATTACCAGTCGCAACAATCACATAGAGATAAGGTTGTGGTCCTTCGCCCACCTCCTTGATAAACTTTTCCCTTCTGGCTCTCCTTGCTGCAATTCGCTCCATACCTGCCTTAATATATGGGGCGAGTATATCAGCCACCTCCTGCTCAGAGGCTGCTGGAAACTGTGTCAGCTTTATCTTACCATCCGACACCTCCTCAGCTATCTCCTGAGGCTCCTTTCCCGTAGCAACCATCGCGGATGCTAGATAGAATAGAGCTCCATTGGAGAGTGCATTCTCCTCCACTAGATGCTCCACCACCACATTGGGAAGCGGCACTTGATTTCCATCTACACCATCTATCCCTACAAAGCGACAAAGGGTGCGTTCTACGGCTACCGTCGTATATTCATCTACAAAGGTCTGTACATCCTCAGCAATAGCTCGTGCTGCCCCACGTGCTTGCTCCACCTTTGAGAAGTCAATTCCCACCTTACTTTTCATATTCATTCGATCGTCCTAAAACAGTTGTTGCTTAAGTCCAAAAACTCCTCATCCACCCCAAGTAGTCGAGCAATCCGAAAGGCCTCTCTCGGCACAGACTCCTGACTATCTGGCACCAAACTATAATCCATCAGCTCAGCGAGATGTGCCACCTCTACGCCGTGCATATCACGTCCCTCCACAAATCCCCGCACTCTCCATCGCCTTCCTTGCGAGGGCACTCCGCTATAGTGAGTAGTGATCAGTGCCATAGCCCCATATTGCTCTAGTAACTTCACAAGTCCAGAGACAAGGGCATACCCCTCTTCAGGATTGGTGGTACGAGCGGGTTCATCAATAATCGCAAGTACCTTTTGCCCACTCTTCACCGCCTGGATGATACCATTGAGCCGAATCATCTCTGCTCCAAATGAAGAGAGTCCCAACCGCATATCCTCGCCATCACCGGCTGAATAGAGAAGATGCTCTACCACCACCATGGTAGCAGACTTCGCCAAGACATACATGCCAAACTGCATCATCCCCTGCGCCAGTGCTACCGAGTGCAGAAGCACACTCTTACCACCCATATTGGCACCCGAGATCAAGGTCGGCTCCTCTTCAAACTCTATGGAAACTGGCTGAAAGCGTCCTCCACTCCTCCTTACCTGATCTGCCACCTCGGGATTCACCAACTCCTCCAAATGAGTGGTACCAGAGGAGATAGGCTTTGGCCGACACGCCCGATACCTCACTGCCCAATCAGCCTTTGCCAAAATAGCCGTATCGTGTGCCAGTGCCTTTAATACCATCTCTAGCGAGTCAGCAAAAGGGGCCAACTTATCAGTTAACCTAGCCCGCACCTCCTCCTCACACTGCGAGAGTTGGGCATTGAGCTCCGCCAAAGGGGTCTCCTCCTTCGTCCGCTCAATCGCCTCTCTTATCTCCTTGAGCCGTGCATCAAAATAATTATCTAGATAAAAGCTAGGCAACCGCTCCTCACGTGGGTCAAGCACCGATAGCACTCCCTTCAGCGAAGGACGCTCGCTCAATTGGTAGTGATAATGGTCCTGCAACTGAGCAATCTTTTCATCAATCAGAGCTAGCTTCTTAATCTCAAAGAGATCCACATCGCTACAGATAGCACCCGTAGCCCTTAGCACCTCAATGGAGCCAGAGATATTCACCACCTCCTCAAGCTGTAGCTGCAAGAGTGGAATCCCCACAGAAGACTGTATGTAACCGACGAACTTAGCCACTTCATCGAGCACCTCTTCAATCTCCTCGCGACTCGTGAGCCAATAGCTATCCAATAGAGCCAAGCGACCTATGCTAGAGGAAAAGGTCATCTCCTCCAGCACATACCTCAGCCCCTTGATATGGTCTAGTGCCTCACGAAATCTCATCACTACATCTCATTATATCATACACTGGCACCTCAAGTGCCTCACTCAGTCGCTCACACATCTCCTCCGAAGGCATCCTAAATCCTGTCGGAGCAACAGGGTTAA
>NZ_HF988913.1:21488-25120 GCF_000435035.1 Porphyromonas sp. CAG:1061
GCCCCCAACCCTGCCCGCCGAAGGGTATAGAGCTTTTTGCCACTCGCCAGAAGGCTCCTCACCGCCTGACCCGAGACAAACAGCCTCGTAAAGTCGCGGACAATCAGCCCCCGACACCCCTTAGACTGCCGAATACGCTCCAAGAGATTGTCGTGCACCGCCCCAGAGACAAATACCAGTCCCTCCAGCAATTGCCACCGACCATCCTCCCAAAATTGGGGAAGGAGTGCCGACGCATAGCCAGGATCGAGCACCTCATCACCTACCACCAGGCGTATCCCATGAGTCACCTCCTCAAGTCTACTCGCTAGTAGACGATCTGAAAGCTCCGGCAACTCTATCTGCTGCACCAGTTCCTTGGTGAGCTGTATCAGCCGCTCTGGTTGTGCCGTAAAGGCCGCACCCGTAGCAAGTATCAGCCCATCAGCTACTGCAGGAGAAGCGAGTGACTTCCGAGAGAGTGCCCCATCAATAATCGATAGGTCGGCACCATCCCGCTGCATCACCTCCACCACCTTTCGTAGCCCTTGAGTGGTGGGTGGGCCAGCAATCAGCACCTTGCCCTCTCCTCTCGCACGAGCATATATCAGACGCCCAGTAGAAGTGGTATAAACCCGCTCCACTCCAAGCACCTCTGCCGAGAGCTGTTTCTGCCGATAGTAGTGCTCCGCCGTGACAAATAGAGTCCCCTTAGAGAGTGTAATCTCGGGCTTCTCCGTCTGCGTCACTTGATCGCGTCGCTCCCCCTCCAGCCCTATAGAGGTGAGTCCTACCACCTTATCAGGTGCTTGAGAGGCTATCCGCTGCAGTACATAATTGAGTGTGGCAGTCTTGCCAGTATTCTTGGCCGTCCCTACGATCGAAAGGCTACTGAGTGCTAGTAGTTTTTTGATAAATGGCATACCAGGAATATTGACAAGAGACCGCCTCACCCACGTGAGTTACTTATCCTTATTCTGCTCTCTAATCCTCTTGGTACGCTCCTTACGTGCCAAGTGAGTAGGAGATAACGATAGATGATTACCGGCAAGGAGTGAAGCTACTCCGTCGCAAGTATCATTACACTCCTCACAGTTGCAAGTACCCTCTTGGTACCCCTCGGGCTCCGTATAAGTGGTAATCACTCCCTCATAATTGCGGAGCACCACACGGCGAGGCGACTGAGAGATAATGTAATTAGGCATCACTGGAATCTTACCACCGCCACCAGGAGCATCCACCACAAAGGTAGGTACACAGTAGCCCGAAGTATGTCCTCTCAAGGCCTCAATGATCTCAATACCCTTGGATACTGGAGTACGGAAGTGGCTAATACCTTGAGAAAGGTCGCACACATATATATAATAAGGACGTACCCTAATCTTTACCAACTCATGCACCAAGTGCTTCATAATGCTAGGGCAGTCATTGATACCACGCAAAAGCACCGATTGATTACCCAGAGGGATACCAGCATTGGCAAGACGCTCACAAGCTAGCTTCGACTCCTCGGTAATCTCATTAGGGTGATTGAAGTGGGTATTGAGCCATACAGGATGATACTTAGAAAGCATCTGTACCAGCTCAGGAGTGATACGCTGTGGCAATACTACAGGAGCGCGCGATCCAAAGCGGATAATCTCCACGTGTGGAATAGCCCTTAGCCTCTGTAGGATATACTCTAGCATCTTATCCCCTACCATCAGAGCGTCGCCACCCGAGAGAAGCACATCACGTACCTCTGTAGCCTGCTCAATATACTCAAGGGCTCTATCGATGCGCTCTCTAGGAGCAGAGGCATCCTTATGCCCAGCAAAACGACGGCGAGTGCAGTGACGGCAATACATTGCACACATATCAGTAATCAGGAATAGCACCCTATCAGGATATCTGTGGGTGAGCCCTGGTACTGGAGAGTCCTCGTCCTCGCTCAGAGGGTCGAGCTGATCCTCAGGACTTACCACCAGCTCCTTAGCAGTAGGTACTGCCTGTTTGCGAACTGGGTCATTAGGGTCGTCGGGATTGATGAGGCTTATATAATAAGGAGTAATGGCCATACGGAGCTGCTTTAGCGTACTGCGTACTCCCTCTAGCTCCTCCTCCGTTAGTGCTACATACTTCTGCAGATCCTCTACCGTTTCAATTCGGTTTTTGAGCTGCCAGTGCCAGTCATTCCACTCCTCATCGGTCACATTGGGGAAGTAGTAGTCTCTTCTACTTTTATTCATAAATAGTATTTTCGGTCGTTATTCTTTATTTGTGGGCAGAGAGATAGGTCAATAGCAGTCTGCCCTATCTCTCTCCACCACTGTTTCATTGTTATGCGTAAAGCTCAGTAAATAGCTTTCTTAGTGGTTCGCACTCTCTAAACTCCTGCAGAGTGATCTCGGCATGACCAGCAGTGTAGCCATTGCCCACCATCATGGTCACCTGACTTCCTACCCCTTCAGCACCAAGGGCTGCTTTGGTGAAGCTCGTTGCCATAGAGAAGAAGTAGACAATGCCATCCCCCTTGGTACAGAGGATACTCGTCATCTCGGTATCTGGGATATTGACATTATTGATGGTGATATCACTCATCTTACCATTAGTCAGCTTCTCCACCTTTTCCATTACTGGGATAGGTTGCGTAGCATCGGCCGAGAAGACCTCGTCACAGAAGCCGAGACGCTTTAGTCGCTCCACACTCTCCTGAGAGTAATCAATACCGATCACCTTGCCAGTGACGCCAGCACGCTTCTTCGCCTCATAGCAGCAGAGCATACCACTCTTACCACCTGCTCCGATGATCGTAACTGTATCCCCTGGCTTCACTAGCTTAGCCACCTGAGCAGGTGCCCCCGCTACGTCAAGAGCCGAAAGCACTAGGTTCTCAGGCAGATCATCTGGAATCTTGGCATAGATACCACTCTCAAAGAGAATCGCCTTACCATCGATATCCACCTGGTCAATCTCAGGGCGAATCTCCTTAATCTTATCTATCCTTAGCGGAGTCAGCGAAAGCGAAACAAGTGTTGCCACCTTGTCCCCTTCCTTCAGGTCGATCTTACCCTTGAGGGCATCACCGATCTTCTCCACCACTCCGAGTAGCATACCACCAGAGCCAGTGACAGGATTGCGATGCTTTCCCTGCTTCTCCACAATATCCATCATGATCTCGGCAATCTTATCCTTATCTCCTCCAGCTTGCTTGGAGATCTGGGTAAAGCTTGCAGAGTCTATATTAAGTGTCTTCACATCGATGAGGATCTCATTATCGAAGATCTCATCCATATTATTGTCCACCTTATCGGCAGGCTGTGGCAATACCCCTTTAGGTGAAATCACCCTATGGGTGCCATATCTATTTCCTGGTTTCTGAGCCATATATATATTAATGTCTATTCTATTATTCTTTATATGAGTGTGTCTAGAGAATCACTTACGAGGTGGGAGTGAAAGGATCTCACGTGCCTCATCAGAGGTAGCAATCTCACGACCCAGCTCCTTGGCAATCCGTACCACCTTTGCTACCAACTCGCCATTGGACTTCGCCAATACCCCCTTAGAGAGGTAGAGGTTATCCTCAAAGCCCACACGTACATGGCCGCCCATAGCGATCGCATGTGCCGCGAGTGTAAACTCATGGCGTCCAATCCCTGTAGCGGTCCAAG
>NZ_HF988913.1:25199-28055 GCF_000435035.1 Porphyromonas sp. CAG:1061
AGAGGCCGATGAAGCACCTGGTACTCCTAGCACAAAGTTAAACTGCATGGGGTGCCCTGGAGCTTCACCACGGCGAGCCATCTGAAGGGCTGCCTCAAGGTGTCCCATATCAAAGCACTCATACTCTGGCTTGATATTATTCTCGAGCATCCGCTTACCAAAAGCCCTCATCATTGGTAGGGTATTCTCAAATACCTCATCACCGAAGTTCACGGTACCACAATCCAAAGTGGCCATCTCAGGCATCAGCTCGGTAGGTTGCAGGCGTTCCTCAGCCGACATACCCACAGCACCTCCCGTAGAGGGGATAATGATAACATCGGGCAGTTCACGCAAGATAGCATCCATCACCTCCTTGTAGCGAGCCTTGCTCTGAGTAGGAGTGCCATCATCCTCTCGTACATGCACGTGAAGCACAGCCGCACCAGCATCATAAGCACTCTTGGCTTCGCGCACCATCTCCTCAACGGTATAAGGGACCGCTGGATTGTGCTCCTTAGTCACTTCAGCACCACAGATTGCAGCAGTAATGATCAGTTTATCCATGATAGCTTACTTTCCTTTGCGTTGACAGTCCTTGGGCACTACACAAGTACCACTAGCTCTACAAACTACAATAGGCTCCTCCAGCACATCGGCAGCCGAAGCACTGATATCTGTACGAGGGCTGATCACCTTACGTGCCTCGAAGACCATCTTGCGAGAGGAGTTACCTGCACTCACAATCTCCCCAACAGCCTCAATGTAGTCACCGGCATGGACAGGTGCCTTGAACTCTACATTGTCATAAGCCACAAAAAGGCCCTCATCACCATCATTCATAATGAGCAACTCGGTAGCCACATCGCCAAAGAGCTGTAGCATACGTGCTCCATCCACTAAGTTACCACCATAGTGTGCATCACCGCTACTCATGCGGAGGCGGATCATCGACTTTAGATTATTATTCTCCATATATCTAAATGCTCTACTTTATTCAATAATATAATCAACCAAAATGCCTGAAGTATGAATAGCCTCAGGAGCGATCTCACCCGTAGGTACCTTATGCTCAATCTCAGCTACTACAGTATCAGCAGCCATTGCCATAAGGGGTTGGAAGTTTTGAGTAGTTCCCTTGTAAACTAGATTGCCCATCTCGTCACCGATACTCCCTTTGATAAAGGCAAATTCGGCTCTTAGTGGCTTCTCAAGGAGGTATTCAACACCATCTACCGTCACCTTTTCCTTACCATCGGCTACAATAGTACCGAGGCCGGTAGTGGTCAATACGCCACCAAGGCCACAACCTCCGGCCCTAATCTGCTCGGCAAGGGAGCCTTGTGGACAGAAGTGGATCGTCAGCTCGCCACTATTCATCTGCTCAGCAGTGTGAGGATTGGTGCCGATATGCGATACATAGAGCTCTTTAACCTGATGATTGGCGATAAGGCGTCCGCACCCTAGCTCAGGATAAGAGGTGTCATTGACAATCATTGTGAGATCCTTCACCCCACTCTCTACCAGTGCGTCAATGATCTTCTCGGGGGTACCATTACCAAGGAACCCGCCCACCATGATGCTCATACCATCGTGAAACTTCTCTTTAAGTTGAGATAAACTAATACCTTTACTCATAGCTTGATATATTTATTATAGGTGTATTATTTGTCCAAAATCCAAGTTGCAACCCAAGAGACAGACAAGCTCGTACTACCTCCTGAAACCTTTAATAAAAGGGGTGGTTTTTTCTGTGGTACACCCTTTACAAAAGTCCTTTTACAACCGTCCCTCAAAAATACAGAAAAAATTAGTAATTGCCTAAGAAATTGAGCGGATTCGCTCAAAAATTACATTTTGGAGGGGAGAAGGGCTTTTACCACTTGAATAAATATCAAAACCGATACCTTATCCTACAGCCAGTAGTAAGATAGGTAAAAACGGGCAAAAAGGAACAGACTAGAGGAGGCTCAAACAGTCTCTAAAATCAGTGCCCTATCAAAGCAAATGTTTAGTTGCAACTAACCGATCGACGAGTTGCAACTAAGCAATTGGCGAGTTGCAACTAAACTGACCCCCAAATAGAGCTCTGTGTATCAGGTAGTTACAAAAGCACTTTCTGCGCCATTTCAATCCACCCTCTTTCACCCTACTTCTCACCTCAAAACCGATAGAAAAAGGACCTCGCAGAGGTCCCAACAAAGCACCCCTCAGGGTGCTCTTATGCCCATATTGGCTGACGTTCAATCAAATCTAATTCCTATTGTCGTAACTTTCTATCGCGTAATTCCTAATAGAGGTTGGAAAATCCATTTGCAGTTAGCAATAATTTTAGTATCTTTGCCGAACGTTTATTGACAGTAGAACTAAGTAAATACATAAAGCAATGAAGAGGACATATCAACCTTCGGTAAGGAAAAAGAAGAATAAGCACGGCTTCCGTGCTCGTATGGCTACCGCAAATGGTAGACGTGTACTAGCAGCCCGTCGTGCTAAGGGACGTGCTAGACTGACTGTTTCTGAGTAAAATCTAGGAAACAGCAGGACTTCTTCGCATAGGGGAGCACTTATTATAAGAATAGGTGTGTTGAGATGCTATATCTCGACACACCTATTTTTTATATGTCTATTGCACGATGCATATTACTTTTAATCTTGATTTTATGCTAGACAATGTCTTAGATCAAGTTGTCCGACCTCCCACAAGGGGAGGTCGTAGGGGTGGGTAGGTGATTACCGTATTCCCCCGGTCGTTCGGGCAAGCCCTCCGACCAAGGGCTAGGATCCGTCCGACCGCAAGCGGTCGTTTGATCAGTCCAAAACAATTGACGCTTCGTCTAATTATTAATGACCTCCCCTCGCGGGAGGTCAGACGGA
>NZ_HF988913.1:28155-38010 GCF_000435035.1 Porphyromonas sp. CAG:1061
GACCCCTTGTGGGTCGGACAAATCCATACCATAGAAAGAGGGTAGCCAGCTTTTTTCGTCGGTCTTAATAATGACGAAATTTGGTATCTTTACGATAAATAAATTAACCAAGACAAGTATGAAAGAGTTGAAGTGCCCTAAGTGTGGCAGTACATTTACCGTAGATGAAGCGGACTACGCCTCTATAGTGGAGCAGGTGCGGACTGCTGAATATCAGTTGGACCTACAGCAGAGGGTCGAAGAGCAGCGAAAGCAGTGGCAAGCGGAGCAAAAGGCGGCCCAATCGGAAAGCTCTCGCCAATACGAGCAGATGATTTCGCAAAAGGATCAGGAACTCTCATCTCTCAAGGAGCAACTCAAGAGTAGTCAGGTAGCTCAAGAGAATGCGGTGAACAAAGCAGTGGCCAAGGAGCAGGAGCAGATCGCGAAATTGGAGAAGGAATTGGCAGAAGCCAATGGTCTTCACCAAGTAGCTCTACTGAAGGCCGAGAATCTGAACAAGGATCAGGTACAGGAAAAGGAGCGAGAAATCGCTGACCTCAAGAATCAGATGGCTCTTGCCAAAAGCGAAGCTATTAATAATGAGAATCGACTCCGTGAGGAGAATGCTACGGAGGTGCGACTACTCAAGGAGCAGGTGGAGCTCTATCGTGATATGAAGGCACGTCTCTCCACAAAGATGGTAGGAGAGACGCTGGAGCAGCACTGCTATACGGAGTATGGGCGGATAAGTATGCTTTTTCCCAATGCCACTTTTGAGAAAGATAATGATGCCTCCTCGGGCTCCAAAGGGGACTTTATATTCCGCGACTATACCGATGATGGACAGGAGTATATCTCAATTATGTTTGAGATGAAAAACCAAAATGAGACTACTGCTACCAAGCACAAGAATGAGGACTTTCTAGAGAAACTAGATAAAGACCGCAAGACTAAGGGGTGCGAGTATGCCGTACTGGTCTCTATGCTGGAGCTTGATAGCGAACTCTACAATACGGGCATCGTGAATATGTCGCCGAAGTACGAGCGTATGTACGTGATACGCCCACAGTTTTTTATCCCGATGATCACCATCCTTCAGCAGACCTCTCAAAAAAGCATTGAGTACAAGAAGGAATTGGAGCAAGCAAGGCAACAGTCGGTAGATATCACCAACTTTGAGGACAAGCTAAGCGACTTCAAGCAGAAGTTTGGATACAACTACCGGCTAGCTAGCGAGAAGTTTACGAAAGCGATTGATGAGATAGATAAGACCATACAGCACCTCACGAAAGTGCGTGAGGCACTAGTCGGCTCGGAAAACAATCTGAGGCTCGCCAACGACAAGGCGGAGGGACTTACCATCCGCAAGCTAACCTACCAAAACCCGACGATGAAAGCAAAGTTTGAAGAGGAGCGGCAACGGAAAGGAAATCTCGCCTCCCTCGAGGAAGACGACGAATAATAGGAATCAGGACCTCTGCCGAGGTCCGATTTGTTGTAGCCCCCGCGTCGGAGGGCGTAGCCCGAACGACCGGGGGTAAGCAAGAGCTCACATATATATTCGACCCCTTGTGGGTCGGACAATATAAGCTAGAACGTTAAAATCAATCCAAGAATAGGTTGTCCGACCCACAAGGGGTCGTAGATTTTGGTCGCCTTATTTACCCCCATTCATCGGCTCTGCGAGCCTCGAATGGGGGCTACAACAAATCGGACCCCCTGCGGAGGTCCTTAACTATAGTTTATCTGCTGATAACCATACGGTGATACCTTTTAATACGTAAAACCTGTCTCCTCTGTATGGGAAAATAAAGCTATATTTGACCTATAAGGAATTAGGATAACTCTTTTTATTATGATGATGAAGCGTTTTTTATTACTGTGGATAGTGATTTTGGGGTTTTGTGCTATGGGAGCATCTCAAACTTATATTTATCAAGGCGATAAGCGGTACGACTATGGGTCGAAGGTGCTCTTCACTATTGATGGGCATCTACCAAAAGCGTTGATGATCTACTTGGTTATGTAGACCATCAACGCTCTGTCTGTAGCCACTCAGTGGTAGATTAGTCGTGCATTACCTTTACGGAGGTGTACATCACGATGGCTAGGATGATAAAGAGGACTAAGCTACCTATGAGCAGTGCGTAGACTTTTATCTGCAGTAGTACGAAGACGGTCAGGTAGAGAAGTGTCATGATACCACAGAGTAGTGCTGCCATTTTGCGATCCTTGAGAATGAGCCGGAAGTAGATGGTATTGAGCCCAACGGTCATGATACTGGCAATGAGATAAGCCCATCTAAAGCCTATCAGCTCGCTAAAGGAGAGCAGTAGGGTATAGAAGAGTACTAGTGAGATGCCAGTGAGTAGGTAGTGCAGAATATTGATACTCCTACCTTTCTGGCGTAGCCATAGCTCCATCAGAAATACCGATAGTAGGGTGAGGACGATGATCAAGATGCCGTAGGAGACGCTTCGCGAGGTCTGGGCATAATGGTCGGCGGGGTTGAGGAAGCTGATAAAGTGGCTATTCTTGTAGAGACTAGGTAACGCCTCATCCCCTATTATACAGCTTTCCTCGTAAAAGGTATTCCAGGTGGCCTCGAAGTCATTCTTACTGATCTGGTAGTCGGTAGGGAGCCTCTTCCCTTGGAAAGAGGGGTCGGACCAATTGCCTTTGATGAGTGTGGTGGCATTATTGGCATTGGCGAGGATTCCGAAGTATTTGCTTCCGGCAATTTCTAGTTTAAGCTGGAAGGAGAGGTCGCTCAGCTCCTCTTCGGTGAGGGGGTAGCTTGCCGATTGTGCGCCACCTTCTCCACCCTCCCCTACATATTCGTTGAAGGCCACTACACCGGGAGGAGTGTTGTAGACGTCGTCATCTATGTAGCTCACTAGGGTGAGTGCCATCTCTGTTTTGACCTTCAGTGCCTGCCCATTGACCTGTAGCTGGCACCGATCTTTGTAACCGGTGGGGTCGCTGATAGAGTAGCATATCTCGGCTCGAGAGAGGTCGTAGCTCCCCTTCAGCTCCGAGAGTGCCTGCTGGATATCTTGCTTCAGCCAAGTCCCCTTGACCTCGGTGTGTGCGGTATAGACAGGTACCTCGTAGATGCTTCTGTGCCTATTCTCTATCTCGAGGGTAGCGGTGGCGGTCACCTCATTGGGAATGAGGTAGAGATAGGTCTCCTCGGCCTTTGCTAGATTTGGCTTGTAGGGGATGGCAAGGAGGGGCGTCATTAGGTTTTGACTTTTCCCCCAGCGCGAGGTGATTTCACTGGTTACCTTTTCGCCCTCCCGCTTACGTGAGTCGACTAGCCCACTTAGGAGTGCTAGTGGAATCAATAGTAGTAGGCACAGTAGCCCTATGATGAGGGTCTTAATCACGAAGGATATGGATCCTGTTGACTTCTTATCGCCACCATTGGGATTGGTGGACATTTCTGTTGTTTGATTTACCTCCATAGCGTCTTATGTTTTATATTAGTTATGCCACAAAGATACTCTTTTTTCCCAATAGTTGATTGGCAATTAAATTGGTAACTTTGTCGTGTAACTATTCACTTAAAGATTATTATTTATGAAGAAAGTAGCGTGGCTGGCACTGACGCTTGTGATGGGACTAGGGTTGGTAGCTTGCGGAGATGAGGTGATGGTAGAGCACCCTTACAATGAGGGGACGCATATCATTCCGATGCCTCGGGAGATGGAGGTGCAGGAGGAGGGCAGTTTTACCCTGAGTAAAAACATCTCCTTTGTGGCTCCAGAGGGGGAACTGACCGAGGTAGCTAAGTTTTTTGCTGATAAGGTGAAGACTTCTACCGGCTTTAATTGGCAAATCATCGGTGAGAGCAAGAATGCTAAGCAGGAGATCGCACTCGAGATCGTTGGGGCTGATGTGGTACCTAATGCTGAGGGCTATATCCTGGAGGTCTCGAAGGAGGGGATCAAAATTCAGGGGCAGACGCCTCGTGGTATCTTCTGGGGGTTGCAGAGCTTGCTACAATTGCTCCCAGCTGAGATTGAGAGTCCTGAGGTGGTACGTAATGTAGCGTGGACACTACCTTATGTATCGATCAAGGATGAGCCTCGCTTTGGCTACCGAGGGATGCACCTCGACCCATGTAGGCACTTCATCACGGTGGAGGAGACGAAGAAGCTGATAGATATTATGTCGATGCTCAAGATCAATACGATGCACTGGCACCTCACTGAGGACCAAGGGTGGCGTATTGAGAGCAAGGTGTATCCACGCCTTACTGAGATCGCTAGCAAGCGTATTGAGGGTGATGGCTCAACCTATGGACCTTACTTCTACACTCAGGAGGAGATCAAGGATATTGTAGCTTATGCCAAGGCTCGCTACGTAGTGGTGATGCCCGAGATTGAGTTCCCTGGTCATAACGTGGGGGTACTTGCTGCCTATCCAGAGCTAGGTTGCTGGGGTAAGGACTTCCCTTACGAGGTGAGAAATATCTGGGGCGTTTCGGACGAGGTGCTTTGTGCCGGTAACGACGAAGTCTTTGAGTTTGCGAAGAATATCCTCGATGAAATTATTCCGCTCTTCGATAGCGAGTATATCCACATTGGTGGTGATGAGGCACCTAAGCGTATTTGGGCGAAGTGCCCTAAGTGCCAAGCCCGCATCAAGGCTGAGGGGCTGAAGGATGAGTATGAGCTACAGAGCTACTTTATCCACCGTATTGAGGAGATTGTACTGAGCCATGGTAAGAAGATGATTGGCTGGGAGGAGATCCTCGAAGGTGGGCTAGCACCAAGTGCCATCGTGATGAGCTGGACGGGCGAAAAGGGTGGTATCACCTCTGCCAATATGGGTCATGATGTGATTATGTGTCCTAGCAGTGAGGGACTCTATCACGATCACTATCAGGGCGACTACCATATTGAGCCACAAGCGATTGGTGGATACTCTACGCTGGATAAGGTGTACAAGTACAATCCAATGCCTGAGGCGATTGATGCCGATAAGCGCCACCATGTACTGGGTGTGCAGGGCAACCATTGGTCGGAGTATTTCTACGAGCCTTGGCAGGTAGAGTACCACGCCTTCCCACGTATGCTAGCTGTTGCTGAAGTGGCTTGGACTCCTCTTGAGAAGAAGGACTTTGCTGACTTTGAGCGCAGGGTACAGAATATGCAAAAGCGACTGGACTACCACGATATTCGCTACTATATCCCACAACCAGAGCAGGAGGGTGGTAGCCTCAATACCGTAGCGTTTGTAGACCCTGTGACCCTTAAGTTTACCACCACTAATAGCGTGGATAAGATCATTTACACTCTGGATGGTTCGGAGCCTACGCTCAAGAATGGCATCACCTACGGTGAGCCACTTACATTTAATGAGGATGCCGAGCTGAAGATTCGTTCTGTGGTATTGGGTGGTAGCATGAGCCCAGTTCGTACGATTAAGGTATTGCGCCAGACCTTTGGCCCTGCCGAAGCTCAGGTTGGTGACGAGGGATACAAACCTGGTATTCGCTTTAGCTATAAGGCGGATCACTACTTCAAGAGTGTGGAGGAGGTGCTGGATCTCCCTGCTGATAGCCTCATGGTAGTGGAGGGTGGCAAGATGTCGGAGTGCGGTCTACCTTTCTACAAGGAGAGTAGGCTGGAGCACCTGATGAGCAATGTAAACCACTATGGCGCTATCTATGAGGGCTATATCAACTTCCCAGAGGATGCCGTCTATAGACTGAGCTCGCTACACCACAAGGTGTGGATTGATGATCAGCTAGTGATTGATAACGAGGGTGAGGTGACGAAGACGCCACGCCACGATACCTCTATCGCTTTGGCACAAGGTCTGCACAAGGTGAAGGTGGTGAGTATCGGTCGCATTGAAGGTGGCTGGCCAACCTTCTGGAATAGAATCGGTATTCAGTGGCAGAGAATAGGCGTAGATGAGGGGATGACTTACATCCCAGATGATGCCTATTATAGCTCTGCAAAGTAATCAGAGACTCTTGCACTAAGGCGATCTGCTGCGTTGCTTTCGGAATTCGGCCTAGGTCACGTACGTGAGTACGCTCCCTTCGGCCTCATCCTCAGCGCATTGCATCTCATCCTTCGTGCAAAGTCTCTCACGTGAGAGAATGATACTTCGTGTATAACATTCTTTAGAATGCAGTAAGACAAAGGGGGGGCTCAACCATTGGTTGAGCCCCCTCTATATNNNCATTGGTTGAGCCCCCTCTATATATAGTAATGCTATTTATGATGCGGAAACTATCTGTAGCTTTGAAGGCGCCTCGCCTTTCTCTACATCTACAAGATAGGCTCCAGGTGACTTCACTTCGCCATCGATGATTGCTTGCGTCACCATATCCTCTACATACTCTGCGATTGCTCGGTTGAGTGGCCTAGCCCCAAGCTTAGGATCAAATCCCTTCTCTACAAGGAAGGCTCTTGCCTTGTCGGAGTAAGTGATCTCGAGCTCCAATCCTTGCAGACGCTCAGTGAGCTCTTCGAGCTGGATATCTACAATATCTCGTAGTACTTCCTTACCTAGAGCATTGAAGGTGACAATCTTATCAATACGATTAAGGAACTCAGGTGCAAAGCTCTTCTTTAGCATCTTCTCGATCACCTCTTTGGAGAGTTGGCTATAGTCGGTCGATAAGGCGTCACGATAACCTATACCAGTGCCAAACTCCTCCAACTGCCGTGTTCCCACATTGGAGGTCATGATCACAATGGTATTCTTAAAGCTCACCTTGCCCCCATTGCTATCTGTCAGAATACCATCATCAAGAAGCTGAAGGAGTAGGTTGTGGACGTCGTGGTGTGCCTTTTCGATCTCATCAAATAGGATCACACTGTAAGGCCTACGTTTCACCTTAGTAGTGAGCTCACCCCCTTCGTCATAACCGACATATCCTGGAGGGGCTCCTACCAATCTGGATACTGCGTGCCGCTCCATAAACTCACTCATATCCACCCGAATCATCGCCTCCTCACTGCCAAAGAGTTCGCAGGCAATCCGTTTCGCCAAGAGGGTTTTACCCACACCTGTAGAACCAAGGAATAGGAAAGAGCCAATGGGCTTATTGGGGTCACGCAGTCCAATTCTATTCCTTTGAATTGCGCTCGCTACCGCATCCACCACATGGTCTTGGCCCTTCACCCGAGCCTTGAGCTTTGAACCCAGCTCAGAGAGAGCAGTGAGGTCGTCTTTCGTAAACGACTCCACTGGCACGCCACTCGCCATAGAGACCACCTTCTGTACCTCGGCGATCCCTACCACTACCTTTTCCGAAAGTAGCTCCCCTCGCTCCAATTGCCCCTTATACTCTGCTAGGGCTGTCTTGGCTGCTTTCTCCTCGTCGCGGTACTTGATCGCCAGCTCGTAGTCACTCTCTGCTACTGCTTTCTGCTTCAGCTTTGCCGCCTCTGCTATCTTCTCTTCGTACCTAGAGAGGTCCAAAGGCTTCTGATGTGCAATGAATGCATAAGCACCTGCCTCATCCATCGCATCAATTGCCTTATCGGGGAAAAAGCGATCGGTCACATACCTCTCCGATAGCCTTACTGCCTCTAGAAGTGCTTCATCGCTGTAGGAGACGTGATGGTGAGCTTCATACCTCGGCCTTAGCTTCTTAAGGATATCCAGCGTCTCATGGGCATCAGGCGCTTCCACCATTACCTTCTGAAAACGACGCTCCAAGGCACCATCCTTCTCAATTGACTTGCGATACTCCTCTAGCGTGGTTGCTCCGATCACTTTAATCTCTCCACGAGAGAGTGCTGGCTTCAGGATATTAGCGGCATCTAGCCCACCTTGGCTATTGCCACTCCCCACGAGCGTGTGTATCTCATCAATATAAAGAATGATATCAGGGTTGGCCTTCAGCTCCGAGATGATTCCCTTCATCCGCTCTTCAAACTGCCCACGATACATAGAGCCAGCTACCATTCCAGCCAAGTCTACCGATACGATTCGCTTATTGAGCAGAGAGATGGGCACCTCGTTGCTCACAATTCTCTGAGCCAATGCCTCTACGATTGCTGTCTTTCCCACCCCTGGTTCTCCAATCAGGATAGGGTTATTCTTCTTTTTACGTGCGAGTATTTGTGCCACCCTCAGTAGCTCTTGCTCACGCCCCAAGATGGGATCTAGTAGCCCCTTCTTTGCCTGAGCATTGAGCCAAGTGCCATACTTATCTAGGGTGGGGGTACTTGACTGATCTCCACCTCCCCCGCTAGACGTAGGTTGCTCCGTGCGTGATGTGCTCGCCTCACCTTTGGCATGGCTACCAAAGAGCCCTCCTAGCCCCTCCTCACCCTCATGCTCTTCGCCAAAGGGTGTAGCGGTCTCATTGAGTAGCTCTTGGCTATATTTCCTATACATCATCTCTTTCATATCTATTCCTTTGCTGTGTGGGGCAAAAGGAATAGGCTCCCTCCCCGCACACAGGTTTAATCCTTTACAAATCCCCTCTCCCGTATAATGCCTATTATCATTTCTACAGCATAATCTATGCCAATGGCCGAAAGTTTCAGACAAAGGTCGTAATTGTCAGCCCTGCCCCAATGCTTCGAGGTGTAATAATTGTAGTAGTCACGCCGACTCTTATCCACCCGCTCGGCTTCACGGGTTGCCTCCTCTAGCGAATCAAGATTAAGACGCTTTTGAACCACTTCGGCACGCCTTTCGAGGTCATCGGTGACAAATATGGTGAGTAGTTGCTTGTGTTCCCTCAGAAGATAATCAGCGCAGCGCCCCACAAAGATAGCCGAACCCTTGCTGCCTAGCTTTTGGATAGTTTCGGCTTGGATAGAGAATAGATGGTCGTTGGATAGATAGCTCTGAGCTGGCATATAAAAGGCATTGGGCATTCCAAGGGTGCCACTCAGCACCAGTGGCATCTCGTATCCATTTTGCTCATCCGCTTGCTCAAAGAGCTCCCTACGGATATGGCTATCCTCAGCTGCTTTATCGAGTAGCTCCTTATCATAAAGTGGTACTTCCAAACGCTCGTGTAGCCTCTTGGCTAGTCGATATCCACCACTGCCGTACGAACGACCTATACAGATCGCATATCCTTCACCTACCTGCTTCATTACTCTCTATAGATTGATTGTTTATTACTTACTCCAAAATCTCTTGGCTGGAAATTGCTCCCATACACTCCGCTCTAGTTCCTCTCTAAAGTCGGGGTGAGCAATTGCGACTAATGCCTCGGCACGCTCAAGCTCGCTACGACCTGCCAAGGCAGCCACTCCGTACTCTGTTACAATATAGTCTACATCGTTGCGACCTGTAGTCACTACATTGCCATTTCCCAGCATCGGTACTATGCGTGAGAGGGTGCCTTTTTTGGCCGTAGAGGGAAGGGCGATGATGCTCTTACCCCCCTTTGAGAGCCGAGCTCCACGCACATAATCTACCTGACCACCCGAACCGCTGAACATCTGGCCACCCACCTTCTCGGCACACACTTGTCCGTAGAGGTCGAGCTCAATGCACGAGTTGATGGAGATCATACGCTCATTCTGCCCAATCACATAAGGGTCATTGACCCAATCCACTGGATATTGCTCCAGCACCTTGTGCTCACCCAAAAAGCGATAAAGTGCCTCATCACCCATCGTAAAGGCGGCGGTCATTACCCCGGGGCGAACCCCCTTGTAACTGCCTGTGATGGCACCACTTTGGTAGAGCTCTAGCACTCCAGGGGTGAGTAGCTCGGTGTGGATGCCTAGATCCTTATGCCCCTTCAATAGCCCTAGTACCGCATCGGGTAGTGCGCCAATGCCTATCTGTAGCGTGGCTCTGTCGGGGATTAGCTCGGCACAGTAACGTGCGATCTCGAGATCGGTCTCGCTTGGTGTAGCGGCTGGTAGAGTA
>NZ_HF988913.1:38037-50662 GCF_000435035.1 Porphyromonas sp. CAG:1061
GTGCTGGCGAGGCATGGGTCACCAAAATATCTATCTCCTCTGCCTTTAGGAAGTTATCGCCACCAATATAGGGTAGCTCGGGATTGACTACCGCCAATACCCGCTTGGCACATCGAGCTGCTGGCAGAGTGTAGTCCGAGGAGAGGCTACAGCTATACCGTCCTTCGGCATCGGGTGGGGTCACTTGCACCACTGCCCAATCGGGCTGAAAAGCCCCTCCCTCAGCAAAGAGCATCGGCACTTGCGAAAAATGTCGGGGGATAAAGTCGGCACGCCCCTCTCGCACTGCATTACGCATCGCCGCACCACTCAAGAAAGGTGAGCAGACCCGCATGTGCTGCTCCATACCAGGCACTAAGTGCACCGCCTCTCCAAGGTAGATCAAGTGGAAAATCTGCAACTGCTTGAAGCGGTCGCACTGTCTTACTAATTCCTCCATCACACAATTGGGGGTCACTGCTCCATGACCCAGCACCACCTTGGAGCCATCTGCTATCTCCGCCACCGCCGCACTAAGCGACATCTCTCTGCATCTACTCATCATCAAATGTTATTAGATTAGTTCAAAAATAGTATATATAATGTGTATAGGTTTCTTGCGTAAAAGCTACTTTAAGCCTTGCTTTTTCTTCAAAATTAACGACCCCACAATCAACACCGCATAAAGCATCATTCCACCGGCTGTCACCCCAAAAAGGAGGGGAGAGCTGTCATGTGAGAGATAGAGCGAAATCAAGAAGTAGAGCAAAAAGAGCAGGCTTCTTGCTCCCTTTATGATGAGCGGTTCGTGTTTCCAATAGGTCATGATCAACGTCGGAGGATAGAAAATGGGGAGGTAAAAATACCCGTATATTTAATAATGAAATTAGTCTTTGAGAATGGCAACTTGCCTCCTAATCCTACCACTAACCGCAAGGTACCTATCTCACAGACTACCTAGTGGCAAGTTACAAAAAAAACTCCGATTGTGCAATAATGAGCTACAAATTGTTTTGCCAATACCCTCAAAGCCAATTTAATGTACTATGTTATATGCCAATCAGATATCTCCCTATGTAGTAGCATAATAAAAGCTTGCCTTCTTAGTTCTGCTTAATTCCGTCAAAATAGATTAGCTTTGCAAAGAATTACTAACTGAATATCTTTGGATGATGGGAAAACGTGATGTTACATTTGATATATTGAAGGGATTTGGCATCCTATTAATGGTACTAGGTCATTACTTTACAAGTGAATCAATAATTAGAGTCTATATCTATTCTTTTCACATGCCGCTATTTATGCTTATTAGTGGCTATTTTTATAAGCCAAAGGAGGTGATGATTCAAGTGAGGAGGGATGTCAGGAGTCTCATCGTTCCTTATCTGTTTGTTTGTATTGTTATTTTCATTAATCGTTTAGTACTGAATAATGAACCCTTTTGTGAGACCTTAAAAGCTAACCTATATTCCTTTCTTTGGGCAATGCCTATAAACAGCCAATTGGGACAAATGAATATCTTAAGTGTTGGACCATTGTGGTTTTTGTTGGCGATCTTTTGGGTGAGATTTCTATACAACGTGCTCTTTCGTAATTTCAAAGAATGGACCATGGCTATTGTGGTGGTCGTCTCGCTAGTTGCAATGTATCTCAATGCTTTCGTAACGCTTCCCCTTGCTCTATTGGCTGGTTTTACCAATCTGCTTTTCTATTGTATAGGGCATCTGATTAGAAAATATCAAGTGCTAATTTACCTTGATAAGCACAGCTGGACGCTCATTTTGGCATTAGTTTTTTGGCTATTAATGGGTCGTAAGTCACAATTAAATGCTTCATATCAAACGTTATATCTCGCTTATCCAGTTGAGATTATCACCGCTTTGGCTGGCACCTATCTATTTTATTCGTTATCAAGGTTGGTTGCAGCGAAAACGGATTTTTTGAGTAATCAGTTGGTTCTATGGGGAAAGTACTCGTTGGTGGCTCTTTGCTTTCACGCGATGCCACTCTTTGGACTTAAACGTTGGGTCAATGAGGTGACCATAATGATTTATCAATCACTAAATGCTCCGCTTGTGGGCACGTCAATACCTAATTTAATGCTAAGTTTAGCTATCCCTTATTTGGGCGTGTTGTTTGCACCAAAATGCAAATGGGGAAGAGCACTCTTTAATATAAAAGTGGCAGAGTAATTGTCAGTGACCACTTAAAACCTAAGTCTCACTTCGTTCGTCATTCTCGTGTAATAATGAGGGAGCTAAAATCTGAATTGTAATGTGCTGAAATTCAGTATTATAAATTGGTGCTTGCTTTAGTTGCAACTCAGCAAAAGTTTAGTTGCATCTCGCCGATTGCTTAGTTGCAACTCACCGATTGCTTAGTTGCATCTCGGCAAATGCTTAGTTGCAACTCAACTTTTGCCCTCATATCCCATTAGTTTATGAAGGTCCATAGAACGGTCTTAAAGTGCTTGTAGTTGGCAAAGTATTTCCTTAGATCGCCTTGGTACAAAGTCCCAAAACAAATAAAGCTCGACTGGTATGTGCCAGCTGAGCTTTATCTGCATTATATATGGGGGTGTCGCTTATTTCTCTACAGTGACGCCGATCTGCTCTAGGTAACGGCCGTTGGCAAGAATATCCTTCAACGCATTGCGTATATCATCAATAGTGATGCTATCAAGTGTCTCAAGATAATTGTCGTAGGCATTGTCGTTATTGAAGTAGTAGTCTACAAGGATATTCATCCAGTAGCTATTCTCTCTTTGATTTTGCTCGTAGCCCTTCTTCATATTGAGGACGGTCTTATTGAAGTACTCGTCGATATTGATGGAACCCTCAGCAATCTGATTGAGCTCGCTCTTTACCTTAGCATTGAGGTGGTCGAGTTGCTCAGGATTGGTCTGGAAGAATACGAGTAAAGACTCTTCGCCCTTTGGAGCTCTGCTGGTATTGCTCTGTACAGCTACTCCATAAGTGCCACCCTCGTCTTCTCGGATACTCTTGAAGAACTGCTGGCTGAGTACCTCGCCAAGGATATCGATAATCATATTCTCCTTCAACTCATAAGTACCGTCTTTCACAAATAGACCTAGTGAAAGTCCCATAGGGGTAGTTGCCTTTAGCTCCATTTTCTCTTGGTGGCTATTCTTGGCTTTGGCAAAAGCCTTTGACGACTGGTCGGGCTCTACGGTATGATTGCCTGGTAGACCACCAATGTAGCGAGCTACTAGAGGTAGTACCTTTTCTTGGTCAAAGCTACCAACTAGGAAGAAGGTGAAGTCACTTGCATTGGCAAACCGAGTCTTGTAAGCTTCTAGCATCTTCGCATAGTCTATCTGATCGAGATCTTCGGCTTGTAGCTTATAAGTGAGGTCGTTATCTGGGTAGATAAGTCGTGAAGTGTTATCCCAGAAAGCAGTTAGCGGGTCAGCAGCACTTGCCTTGAGCATTGCTTTTGACTTTTCGATGGCTGACTCAAAGGCCTCAGTATCACTTCTAAGAGAGGTCATATTGAGATAAAGAAGCTGGAACATCGTCTCAATATCCTTATCTGATGATGAACCATTGACCCACTCCTTGACTTCGGATACACCAGTGTTGGAAGTAGCTACCTTACCAGCCAATACCTTCATCAGGTCTGTAGCACTAAACTTATCGAGCCCACCAATAGTGGCGTATTGCCTTGAGGCACGGGTATTGATGCTACCTATTTCGTTGGCATACTGTAGATATCCACCGTGGCTTACGCCATAGATGCGAATATCATTTTTCTTATAGTCGGTAGGAAGTACATATACCTTTGCCCCATTGCTGAATGTCCACAAGGTAGCACCAAACTTAAGGCCTGTTTGCTCTGAAAGAAGCTTGCCTGGCTCTGGCAGATTTTCCATCAGCTCTACGCCAGCAAACTCATCTGTGTAGGCTTCAACCTCTTGCTGGAGTGCTTTATTGTATTGCTCTAGCAGCTCAGCCTCTGTAGGGTATTTAACCCCCTCCTTTTCAGGAGCCATAAGGGTAACCACTAGGTTCTTAGGCTCTGTATACTGCTGGTAATACTGATTGATGAGCTCTAAAGTAAAGCCTTGAGCAAGGTTATTCATCAATTGATACTCTACCTCAATTCCAGGGATATAGCCACCCTTGGTGAAGTAGTCGCTATACTCATCGGCGTAGGAGGTATTGGTACGGTTATCCTTTGAATTCAGAAGGTTTTCGTATGTACTGATCAAGTCTGCCTTGGCACGCTCATACTCGGCTGCTGTGAAGCCGTACTCCTTGGCACGCTTCATCTCGGCAACAATGGCATTAAGTGCCTCCTCGGTACGCCCTTCGTGAGCGATCGCGATGAAGCTAGCTTCGTCTTCGGTAGGAACAAATCCCATCACAGAGCCCATGGACATCCCTGCATACACAAATGGTGCATTGGGTTTGTGGGCAATGTCGGTGAAGCGGTCATTCATCATGCTCGTGATGATGGAAGTGACATAATTCATTGCAGGCCCTACTGCAGATGCCTTTAGCTCTCTTGGAAGTGCATCGGTGGAGTAGGAGAATGAGATCATAGTCCGAGTGGTCTCAGGATCTGTCACCACAATACCAATGGGTGCTTCACGATCTGGAACCTCTAAATACACGCGCTCAGCAGGATTAACTGGAGCCGGCATATCTGCAAAAGTATCTTTGATCTTTTGCTCTACATAATCTACATCTACATCACCTACGATTACCAATCCTTGAAGATCGGGACGATACCACTTGTGGTAGTAGTCACGTAGCTCTTGGTAGGTAAAGTTGCGAATAACATCCATGCTTCCGATAGGAAGCCTGTGGCCATAACGAAGGTCGGGGAAGGTCTTCTTGAGCATGGTGGTCATGGTACGCATGTTGCCATCTTCGCTCTGTCGCCACTCCTCTTGGATCACACCGCGCTCGTTGTCGATTTCTTCGTCAAGAAGTGCAATGCCATCGCTCCAATCTCTTAGGATCAAGACGCAAGAATCAATAACAGAGGTGTCGCTCACGGGTGCATCCATAATGGTGTACCTTGTCTCCTCAAAAGAAGTATATGCATTGAGCTCAGCACCGAATTTCACGCCGATACTCTCAAGGTAATTGATCATCCCTTTACCAGCAAAGTGGCGAGAGCCATTAAATGCCATATGCTCTAGGAAGTGTGCCAATCCTGATTGGTTGTCTTCCTCCTGCATTGAGCCTACACGCTGCACGATATAGAAGTTGGCACGCTCTTTAGGCTGTTGGTTGTGGCGAATAAAGTAGGTAAGCCCATTTGGTAACTTGCCAACTCGCACATCTTTGTCAATAGGAAGTGGTGCTACTTGATCTTGGGCTGAAGCGACTGAAAAGCCACTCAGCAGTGCGATTAGTAAAGCACTAATCCATACTTGAATTGTTTTGTTCATCACTTAAATCATTATGTTATTTACTGATTACTATTCTGCTAGTTGCCTTCCCCCACTTATCATTGGCACAAATTTATATATAAATCTTGAGATTTTCTCCTCTCAATATGGATGTTGAGCTTTATTTACATTGAATGCTATAAAATAAAAATAGCTGGTTCATCAGATAGGATCTCTGAATGAACCAACTACTTTCATTTACAATGATATTTGCTGAATGCGATCAACCGCACTTGGAGTTACCGCAGTTTTGACAGATAAGGCAACCCTCTTGGTAGACCAAATCTTCTGAACCGCAGTTGGGGCATTTCTGCCCAGTTGCTTTTTGACCTGTAGCGACATACTTGCGAAGTGCACGCTCAACACCATTTTTCCAAGTGTTGATGGACTCATCATTGAGCTCCATTCCTTGTACTAGTGCAATCACCTGGTCAATAGGCATTCCGTAGCGAAGTACTCCACTGATTAGCTTGGCGTAATTCCAGAACTCTGGATTGAACTTAGTGTCGAGTGCTTCACAAGTCACCTTGAGCCCTCTCTTATTGCTATACTGGAAGTCGTAGTGCTTGGTGCCATCAGGGTCATAAGCCTTGATGATTAAGCCCTTATTGATGCGCTTGGGGATATAAAGCCCCTCATCCTCGTCGTCGATACCGGTAAAGATCTCGTAGGGGCGACCATCTACTAGACCGATGAAGGCGATCCACTTCTCCTTATTATTTTGGAAGCGAACAATGTCGGCCTCTAGCTCGGTGGGTCGCTTTTGTGGCATTTTGAATGGAATGGAGGTAGTATCCTCTGCTTCGGCTGGGGTGCTCTTTTTCTTAGGCTCCGCAGCGACTAATACTCCAGTCCTCGACCCATCACGATAGATAGTACAGCCCTTGCAGCCCTCACTCCAAGCAGTAATGTAAAGCTCATTCACGAGTGCTTCATCTACATCATTAGGAAGGTTCACGGTAACGCTAATAGAGTGGTCCACCCACTTCTGCATCTGACCTTGCATACGGACCTTGGCCACCCAGTCAACGTCGTTGGAGGTAGCCTTGTAATAAGGCGACTTTGCTACAAGGTTATCTATCTCTTCCTGGCTATAGTCTTTATCAGGGTCATAGCCATTAGCCTTCATCCAAGTCTTGAAGTGGTGGTGGTACACGATGTACTCCTCCCACTGGTCGCCCATCTCATCAACGAAGGTGGGCTTGGAATTCTCTAGCTCATTGCTATTGACTTTACGGCGTCTCTTGTATACAGGCATAAACACTGGCTCAATGCCGGAGGTGGTTTGAGTCATAATACTGGTGGAGCCAGTAGGTGCAATGGTGAGGCAAGCGATGTTGCGACGACCATACTTCACCATGTTGTCGTATAACTTAGGATCGGCCGCCTTAATACGCAACATCATCGGATTATTCGCCTCACGCTTGGCATCATAGATCTCAAATGCCCCACGCTCCTTAGCCATATTAACGGAGCTTTCATAAGCGCTCAAAGCCAAGGTCTTTTGTACCTTCACTGCATGCTCGGTGGCCTCTTCTGTGCCATAGCGTAAGCCCAGGGCAGCCAACATATCCCCTTCTCCAGTAATACCTAGTCCTGTACGGCGTCCCATCAAAGTCTTACGTCTGATTTTTTGCCAAAGCTCCATCTCAGTACGCTTGATATCGTCACCCTCGGGGTCGCTTTCAATCTTCTTAATGATTTCATCGATCTTTTCGCTCTCGAGGTCGATAATGTCGTCCATGATCCTTTGGGCATAGCCAATGTGCTCCTTGAAAAGATCAAAATTGAACTTCGCCTTATCTGTAAATGGATTCTCAACGTATCCATAAAGATTAATGGCTAATAGGCGGCAACTGTCATAAGGGCAGAGTGGAATCTCTCCACAGGGATTGGTGGAGATGGTCTTGAAACCTAAGTCGGCATAGCAATCGGGCAGTGATTCCCTAATGATCGTATCCCAGAATAGCACTCCTGGCTCGGCACTCTTCCATGCATTGTGGATGATTTTATTCCACAATTCACGAGCTTTGATAGTCCTCTTTACTTTCGGATCGCTTACCTCAATCGGGTATTGTAGTGTGTACTCTCCATCCTCCACCACAGCCCTCATAAATTCGTCGCTGATGCGGACCGAAATGTTGGCGCCAGTGATCTTGCCCTCCTCTAGCTTTGCATCAATGAAAGACTCACTATCGGGGTGCTGAATAGAGACAGATAGCATCAAAGCTCCACGGCGCCCATCCTGAGCCACTTCACGAGTGGAGTTGGAGTACCTATTCATAAAGGAGGCAAGACCCGTAGAGGTCAGTGCAGAGTTCTTTACAGGTGAACCCGCAGGACGTATATAGGAAAGGTCTTGACCAACGCCACCACGTCGCTTCATCAGCTGCACTTGCTCCTCGTCCATCTTGAATATACCGCCATAGCTATCGCTAGGTCCGTCCATACCAATCACAAAGCAATTGGAGAGCGACGCCACTTGGAAGTTATTGCCAATCCCAGTCATAGGACTTCCTTGTGGCACAACATACTTGAAGTGGTCCATTAGCTTAAAGATCTTCTCCTCGCTAAGGGGGTTGGGGTACTTAGCCTCGATACGAGCAATCTCAGAGGCAATACGATGGTGCATATCGGTAGGCGTGCACTCTAGTAGCCTCCCCTTCCCATCTTTCAGTGCATACTTAGAGCACCACACTTTTGTGGCAAGCTCATCGCCCTTAAAGTACTCAAGTGTAGCTTTAAAGGCTTCATCAAAGGTGTAATACTTCTTTTCCATTTGGTGCTATATGTTTATATCTAATTATAGGCTATTAAAACCTAGTAAGTCAGTCAAGTGTATGAAAGATAAGCATTGAAGCGTTCTCCATTTTTGCAAACAAAGATAACCGAATTATCTCACAAGTTGACCAGAATTAACCATTATATTTGTGCGAAAGAAGTATATATTGTATGTTATAGCGACTATAGTTGTTGATTATCAGTTGAATATAATGTATTTGTCTATAACGAATTGGGAGGTTTAATGGATTGTAGTATTGTGACGAGTTGTCCAAAATAAAAAGTTGCCACAACACCGAGTGGTGAATTGTGGCAACTTTGTGATAGAATTATAGTTGGTCTTATTGCTTCTTAAGTAGGTCTCTAATCTCCTCAAGAAGGACTACATCATCGGGCTTAGCTGCTGGCTTCTCTGGCTCTTTTGGCTTCTCCTCCTCCACAGCTCTCTTCAGCTGATTAATTCCTTTCACCATCGTAAAGATCGCAAATGCAATAATTAGAAAGTCCACCACAGTCTGTATGAATGATCCATAGTTGAGGGTTACAAGTGGCTGAATTACTTCGCCCAATTCATTCACCTGCTCAGATTGAAGTACCACTTTCAAGTCTGAAAAGTCTACCCCACCAAGAAGTAAACCGATAGGTGGCATTATTATATCATTCACTACCGATGATACGATCTTGCCAAAGGCACCACCGATGACTACACCGACAGCCATATCTAGCACATTGCCTCTAGATACGAACTCCTTAAACTCTTCAAAAAACGCCATAAAATTACTTTTAACTTGTTGATAATTAATGATTGCTTGCTAGGTAGTCCTTGTACTCTTGGCTTGCTGCCCCTCGTCCCTTTTTCGATTCCCATTTAAGGATAGCACTCAATACCAATACTCCTACAATACCCGACACCAGTGTACCGATAATGATGCCGAGCTTAGCCATATTGAGGTATTCAGCTGCCTCGGCTCCTATCCCTTGATAAGCCAGAGCTGCAAGGAATAGAGAAACAGTAAAGCCAATACCACCAAATATTGATATGCCAAATACGTTGGCGTAGGTGACACCAGGGGTCAGCTTTACTAGTCTTAGCTTGGTAGCTAGGAAAGTGAAACCGAATATACCAATTGTCTTCCCGACGAAAAGACCTACAGCAACGGCAATTGCTACACCTATCGCAGCCGAACCTGTCATTTCCCCAAAAGCGATACCGGAGTTGGAGAAGGCAAATAGAGGTAGCACTAGGTAATGCACCCAAGGCGATACCTCGTGTTCCATAATCTGCACTGGTGAGATGGTGCGTTGTATTCTTCTTTGAGTCACCTGCATATCACCTATGTAGTCGTCATCAAGAAAATCTTTTTGTACATAGCCCTCCTGTTTTGATGTCGCCACATGGATATCCAGTCGCTTCATATCCTCCTCAAGATCTTTTGGATGAATCGTTGGCTTATGTGGAATAACTAGGGCGAGTAGCACCCCCGCAATCGTGGAGTGGATACCAGAGTGCATAAAGAAGGTCCACACAATAAATAGAAGGATATAGTAGGTCGAGCTCTTAGTCACTCCATTTTTAGAGAAGAGGTAGGCGATGATAATGGTCGCTATACCCAATGCCAAGGGGATCCACTGAATTCCAGATGAGTAGAAGATAGCGATTACTAGTATGCCTGCGATATCATCTACCACCGCCAACGCCATCAAGAATAGCTTGAGTGTCACTGGCACACGTTTTCCCAGTAGCCCGAGTACTGCTAGCGAAAAGGCAATATCTGTAGCCATAGGTATAGTCACACCTCTCAGGGCGATAGGGTCTTGATTTTCTATCGCCAAGAATAGTAGCACCGGCATAATGATACCACCGCATGCAGCAAGCGTTGGTAGCATCGCTTTCCGCACGGAGCTGAGGGAGCCATTGACCATTTCTCGCTTAATCTCTAGCCCCACACTAAAGAAAAAGAGCACCATCAAGGCATCATTGATAAACTCCGTGAGCGTCATGGTACGGCCATGAACTTGGAAAAACTTATAGCCTCCAATCTCTAGATTAACTGGAGCATCCAGAATGCGTGTGTAGAGCCCCGATAGAGATGAATTGGCAAATATGATGGCCAATATTGCTGCGGAAAACATAAAGACAGAGGGATTAATTCCTCCGATCCATTTGGTAAAGCGTCTCAAGGGATTCGTCCCTCGTATGGCTGTATCAACTGTTGGCATTGGATTCTTTATTTATATATGTGTGTGTATTACTATTGTGTTTGCTTTATCTATGAGTGATTTCCACCTTTGATGTAGGGGGAAACTCCGAGTTCCTCGCTTCCACGGCAGCGACTAAATTATCGGCAAGGTTGTGAAAAGCGATGCCCATAATCGCATCATCTCTAGTGGCAATCGGATCGCCACTGTCTGCTGCCTCCCGTACACTCTGTACGAGTGGTATCTGCCCTAGTAGCTTTACCCCAAGTTCTTCAGCCATTATCTTACCCCCATCCTTGCCAAAGATATAGTATCTATTTTGTGGCAACTCGGCTGGAGTAAACCACGACATATTTTCCACCACACCGAGGATAGGTACATTGATCTTCTCGTCACGAAACATACTGATTCCTTTTCGAGCATCATCGGTGGCTACATTCTGCGGAGTGGTCACCACCACCACACCGGTTAGCCCTAGCATCTGAATAAGGGATAGGTGGATATCAGAGGTGCCGGGAGGTAGGTCAATTAGCAGATAGTCTAGCTCACCCCAATTGCCCTCTCTAATCAATTGCCCCATCGCATTCGAAGCCATCGTCCCTCGCCACACAATAGCATCCTCCTTATTCACGAAAAAACCTATGGAGAGCACCTTTACCCCATATTTTACTGGGGGGTCAATCAGCTCCTTGCCATCCACTTCTACCAGGACGGGACGGCTCCCCTCCAAGTGAAGCATCCGAGGAATAGAAGGACCATAGATATCGGCATCTAGTAGGCCCACTTTATACCCTGCTTTAGCCAAAGAGACTGCCAGATTGGAGGTCACTGTGCTTTTGCCTACACCGCCTTTACCACTATGAATGGCTACAACATTCTTCACATAAGGAAGGATTTTATCCTCTGCCGGTGCGGGTGGAAGCTCAGGAAATATCGGTGTGATATTACCTTTTATTTCCATTGACTCATCCACCTGGCTCAATAACACAGACTCGGCTGTCTTAATCACTGACTTATAGAAAGGATCCTTCGCCTTCCTGAATCGGATTGAAAAGGAGACCTTATTGCCTTCGATCTTTATGTCGTTCTGCACCATACCGCTGGAGACAATGTTTTCATTTTCCCCAGGGTACGTAATTGCCTTTAAGGCATCCAATATATTTTGTTCTGTAATTCTACTCATATCTTTTGATTCGTCTGATTCATTGTGTTACGTGCTTCTCTACCATAGCTCCGATAACTATCCCATGGCACCTCTTCTGTCGGCTCTATAGGGGTGTGTGAAAGATTGTCCAAAGCTATTTTCAGATACTTAATAGAGATGCCCCTTCCCCTCCACTGACTCTCGTAGTAAGTTTGAATGCGTCTTAGGTCTGAGGTCTCACTAACCTCTTCATCAATATCCTTGTGGCACTCCAAAACTTCTAGGCCGTTGTGCTTCGCCACCAGTGAGGTATAGGTAAATAAGAACTGGCTATCAGTCTTTAGGTGGAGTAGTTTGGGGCTACGTAATATCTGCTTGTATTGCATCAAAAAGTGGGTAGAGGTGAGTCGCTTACGCACCTTGCGCATCTGTGGATCGGGAAAGGTGAGCCATAGCTCACTCACCTCACCATCGCCAAAAAAGGAGGTCAATGACTCTATCTCTGCACGTAGGAAACGCACATTCCCCAGCCCCTCTCGGTGGGCAGTGGTGGCACCACTCCACATCCGGTTCCCTTTGATATCAATACCGATATAATTGTTTTCGGGATGATTGCGGGCGAGCTCCACTGTATACTCCCCCCTACCACACCCAAGCTCAATAATAATGGGGTGGTCGTTGCCAAAGACTTTCGTGCCCCACACCCCACGATAAGGGAAACGCCCCTCCAAGCCCTTGAGGACCTTGTAGGGATACTGAAGCACGTTAGGCAAAGCATCCAGCTCTGCAAACTTGGTTTGTTTATTCTTACTCATTCGTTAAGGATAACAAATAGTTCTCAAAGGCAAACTTACCAAAAATACCCCTATCTCTACGTATAATAACCGACATTAATACCTAGAAGGGTAGGAGACTCAGAGGTTATACATTAGGATATCTTGTCGAGTGGTATTCATCGGAGTATCTATGGGTAAGGATGTCGAGAGGATCTTTAGGAGTATCGGGATAGACTACTCTTCTAGAATGGCGAGCCATTGAAGTTCCTCGTAAAATAGTCTTATCAAGGACAAAAAACTATCTTTAGTCACCTTCATAAAACT
>NZ_HF988914.1:0-3602 GCF_000435035.1 Porphyromonas sp. CAG:1061
CCTCCGACAGGGGGCTACAACAAATCGGACCCCCGAGGGGGTCCTTACCCATAGGCAATTCAATATAGACCTTTCTAATGCGTAACCCCTGACCTTTGGATTAAACCAACCACTATATATATGAGTCATAAGAACAGAAAAAGACCCTTAAGAATACATAAAAGCGGTCAAAGTGTTTATAGGATTACAAAATAATGGTATCTTGCGTGTAGCAATTGACATTAATAAGCAAGTTTAGAACAGATTTACAATAGGAGGAAATATTATGAAGAGGTTTGACTTATTAGCAAGAGGGCTCTTACTGCTCTTTATCGCTTCGCCTATGGTTTCGATTGGTGCCAGCGCACAAGACGATGCCTACCTTACCCCTTCGAGAGCTAGGGAGTTGCGGAAAAAGGAGGCAGCCGAAAAAGCAGCCCTTCAGAAGAGAATGGAGGAGAAACGTGCCGCCGAAATGGCTAGAAGAGAAAAGGCACGTGCCGAATATCAAGAAGATGTCAAGGATTGGTATAATCGGAGAGATATGAAGGTAACCATCGAGGAGATGGAGGAAAATCTAGACCAACTTGATGGCACTACCGACGCCCAAGCAAGAAAGGGCGGTAAGTACAGCAATCGGATACGCCGTTTCGACCGTCCGAATGAGGATAGGATAGTCCTCCAAAATGTACAGCAAGTCTATGTGCTAGATAGCTACGACTACTACGACCCTTGGACCAATAGCTACTACGGTAGAGATTGGAATAGTGGGGTCAATATCATCATCAACCAAGGGGCTCCATGGAGATCCACTTGGGATTACTACGGCTATGGACGCTGGGGTGCCCCTTACTACTATGGCTACTACAGTTGGTATGACCCATGGAGTAGCTATTGGTACGACCCTTGGTACTATGGTGGCTCTAGATACTACTGGGGCTACAGACGTCCTTGGGGTGGCTTCTACGCCGGCTGGGGTGGCTACTATGGCGACTACTACGGTGGTTACTATGGAGGCTATGCCAATAGCTATTGGAATGGCTACAACGATGGCCGATACGATGGTCGTCGGGATAGATACTACAGCACTCCTCGCTCTAGCTATGGCAGAAGCACCGGTAGGTACTATGATAGAACCTCCCACAATGCTATCTACGGACGTGCCCTTGGCAACTCAAGCCGCACAGTAGAGGGCTCGGGCTACTACGACCGCAGTACTCGCAGCTTCAGCAATTACGAAAACGCTAACCGCAATAACAATAGGTACAACAGCAACAACCGAACGAGTCGCTGGGATAGGAATGCAGCTAATCGCAATTCAAGCTACGACAGAAATAGCACCTACTCTGCACCTACCCGCAGCAGTGGCTCCTACAGCTCACCATCGAGAAGCACTAGTAGCAGCAGTAGCTCATCAAGCAGTGGTACCACTCGCACTACTACAAGTCGTCGCAGATAAGATAATTTTTATTCTTGCGTCAATTAACTATAGAATATAGGACAGATGAAAACGATATATAAATATACATTTCTAGTAACAGTAGCCCTAATGGGTGTTACCTCCTCTTGGGCACAAGCGCCATCTGATGCTTATCGTAATATCCAAGAAGGCATCACGGGTACAGCTCGCACCAAAGCGATGGGAGGAGCCGTGGGAGCTATTGGTGCTGATGCAGGGGCAGCGTATGTCAATCCTGCAGGCGCAGCACTCTTTTCTCGCACAACTATTGGTATTGGACTAGACGTAGGAAAAGGTAGCATCACTATAGGAGATATTAGGCGAGAGCTAACGCTTGGTGGACTGAATAATGTTTCTTACTTTGGTCGCTCTATAGGAATTCCAGTATCTAGCAACAACTCCTTGAGATTTAACTTTGGGTTTAATGTGGGACAGGAGTATAATTATAAGCGTGACTCTGAGATGGAGATGACCCAACCAAAGTTTAGCATCACAGATCTTATCTCTGCGAAAGCAGCTCTTGAAGGGTTGTCATCTGATAGGTACAAACCTACAAAGACTTATGACCCATTTATGAGTGGTGTCAATCCTATGGTGGCACTTGCATTAAATGGCGATATCATTGAGGAGATTGAAGAAACAAATAATGCCACAGGTGAAACTAATCGTTATTATACCTCTGCATTTTATACTGAAAACCCTGATAAGACACTTACTCTATGGCCAATTAGAGGTAACCGACTGAACGTTAGCGAGCACGGCTCTAGGTATTACACCGACTTTAACTTTGCAATGAGCCTCAATGATAGCTATTTCTTTGGTGCTTCGCTACGTATCGGATCAATGAACTATGGCAGGGCTTCGATGCTACGTGAGGACTATAGTGATACTAAGGATAATAATAATAGTTTCCTTGAGTATGGAACTAGCTTAGATGTTACTGGTGCGAGCCTCGGGCTCAATCTCGGCTTCTTGATGGCATTGGGTGACTATGGACGTATTGGTATTTCCTACCTTACTCCACAGTATGCACAATACAAGGAGTTATACTCTGGCTCAGTCAGAAGTCGACTAAATACTCCAAACCCTACGAAGGATCCTTACTTTACCTTTGAAACTGATGAGTATAGAAGTGACTATGCCATGATCACTCCAGGGAAGCTAACCATAAGTGCTATGGCGTTCCTCTCAAAGTATGGAATGGTCTCTTACGACTTCCAATACCGCAATCTTGGTCACTCCAAGATACTGCTTAGCGGTGCTGGAGTGAGTGGCGTTTCAGACTTCATCAAGGAGGATTATGGGGCAGAGCTAACCCATCGAGTTGGGCTAGAGGTAAGACCAATCAATTGGCTCTCTCTACGCACTGGCTACGCTTATACTGGCAATCCACTTAAGTCTGAGCCTCTTAAGAAGGAGGCTGAGGGTGGACTAGACTACGAGTATCCTGCTAGCGGTATGATTGCCGACTTTGTCCTGCCTCGTAACTACCAAGCCATCACTGGCGGTATAGGATTTAATATAGGAAGAAGTACTACACTCGACCTCGCCTATGTGCACGAGATTCGCAAGGAGAGAGCTTATCCCTTTACTGGTTGGACCGACCCTAAAGACCCTGAGAAATCCTTTATTGCAGTTAAGGGCGGTGACCTCAAAGAGACCAGAGGTAGCTTCGTTGCCAACCTCACGTTTAGATTCTAAGGCTACCAAAGCCTAAATAAAAAGGACCTCCCACCGAGGTCCTTTTTATTTGCCACAAAACTTCGTGCAACATTCTCTTGTTAAGTCTGTAGTTTGCTGGTTTTTGTGTACCTTTGGAGGTGAGTGAATTAACTTTTTAGCACAATGATTTTATGAATGATATATCTAAGGTGACCGCTCGGCACCTCTTGAGATTGGAGGCGGTGAAGCTAAGTCCTAAAGCTCCATTTACGTGGGCATCGGGCTGGAAAAGTCCTATATATTGCGATAACCGTGTGACGCTCTCTGACCCTGAAGCACGCACCTATATCAAGAAGGCGTTGGCGGAGACGATCCGCACCCATTTCCCTGAGGTGACAGCTATTAGCGGTGTGGCGACTGGTGCCATTGCTCAAGGGGCTTTGGTGGCCGATGTGATGGAATTGCCTTTTAGCTATATTCGCTCAAAGGCGAAGGACCATGG
>NZ_HF988914.1:3614-14338 GCF_000435035.1 Porphyromonas sp. CAG:1061
GCGAAGGACCATGGTATGAGCAATCAGATTGAGGGTCGTATTCTCCCTACTGATAAGGTGGTAGTGGTTGAGGACTTAGTGAGCACTGGGGGCAGTAGCCTTAAGGCAGTGGAGGCTCTCCGTGAGTTTGGTTGCGAGGTGCTGGGCATGGTGGCGATCTACACGCATGGTCTGCAGAAGGCCGAGGAGGCTTTTGAGGAGGCGGGTGTGACGCTACGGACCCTCAGTTGTTACGACGCAGTGATTGAGGAGGCAGTGGCGAGCCACTATATCTCGCACGATGATTTGGAGATGCTGCGGGAGTGGCGTAAGGACCCTGCCAATTGGGGTAAGTAATTAAGTAATAGTATTATAGTATGAATGTATATACCAGTAGACCGATTGAGATAAAAAAAGATATCCAGACCCTCTACGGTTTGGTGTCTAAGCCAACTAACTTACAGCCCATTATTGATAAGGCAGGGGACAAGGTGGCTGAGTATAAGATTGAGATCAGTGATGAACAGGTCACTTTCTTTGCCCCTGCACTGGGTCAGATAGGGCTTAAGAAGATAGAAGAGGTAGCACCCAATCTAGTGAAGTATGAATCCTTTAAGTCTCCAGTGCCACTTGCTCTACAGCTTAATCTCTCTGAAGAGGGTGCAGATAAGACCTTGGCACAGATACAAGTAGAAGTGTCAATCCCTCCATTCCTTGGTGGTATGGTGAAGGGTAAGATCACTAAGGGACTTGAAAAGGTGGCAGATCTCTTGGAGATGGTGGACTTCTCTAAGATTGGTCTTTAATCACTACTGAAGCAGTGGGGAGGTCGGTGATGCGAAGATGGGTGTCGCTCTTCGTATTGCTCTTTGCCCTTTTCTCGTGTGGGGAGCAGGGGGTGGAGCTAGAGGTGGAGCATCCGCTTCGTCGTCTGCCTATTGCCCTGAGGGTGTCGCTTGACCATGAAGGGCGAGTCCTGCTAGAGCCTTATAGCTATATGCTCTATGAGCGACCTCTCTACCATGGAGAGCGACTAGGCTATATGGGAGTAGTGGTGGTGCATGGGGTGGGGGAGCAGTATGCTGCCTATGACCTTGCTTGCCCCTATTGCTGGCCAACGGAGGCGGCTGTGGTGCCATCGCTGAATAGTGCAAAGGGGGTGGTGATAGCGGAGTGTGCGGAGTGCCATACGGTCTATGACTTGGCACTAGGATTGGCACACCCTGTTGCTGGACCGGGGAGCTATCCGCTCCTGGAGTATCGTGCCTATCGCAGAGGTTCGCAGTTGTGGATTGAATGATTGCACGCCTGGTGCCTAATCGGACGGGTCGGACAAGTCGGGCGGGGGAAGCGATGCTACTATAAAAAAAGAGAGCTAGGCAGACGATTGTCTGTCTAGCTCTCTTTGGTTGTATTTGGGTTTCAGCTTACATCATGCCGCCCATGTCGGGGGTTGGCATTGCTGGGGCGTTCTTCTCAGGGAGGTCGGTGATGACACACTCTGTAGTTAAGAACATACCTGCGATGCTAGCTGCATTCTCAAGGGCTACACGAGCCACCTTGGTTGGGTCGATGACGCCAGTCTCGGTGAGATGCTCGTACTTGTCGGTGCGAGCATTGTAGCCAAAGTCGCCTTCGCCATCCTTGAGCTTCTGTACCACTACGGCGCCCTCCTTGCCAGCATTGGCTAGGATCTGACGAAGTGGCTCCTCGATGGCACGACGGATGATATCAATACCAGTCTGCTCATCATCGGTCTCGCCCTTCAGCCCCTCAAGAGCCTTGGTAGCACGGATATATGCAACGCCACCACCAGGTACGGTACCCTCTTCGATAGCTGCACGGGTAGCACTGAGAGCATCCTCTACGCGGTCCTTCTTCTCCTTCATCTCTACCTCGCTAGGTGCACCTACATAGAGGACAGCTACACCGCCGGCTAGCTTAGCCAGACGCTCCTGTAGCTTCTCCTTGTCGTAGTCGGAGGTGGAAGCCTCGATTTGGTTCTTGATCACCTGTACACGTGCCTCGATATTCTCCTTGGCACCACCGCCATTCACGATGGTAGTGTGATCCTTATCAATGGTTACCTTCTCAGCCGAACCAAGCATCTCCATGGTAGCAGCCTCTAGGCTGAGGCCAGTCTCCTCGGAGATAACGGTACCGCCAGTAAGGATAGCAATATCCTCGAGCATCGCCTTACGACGATCGCCAAAGCCAGGAGCCTTGACAGCAGCTACCTTGAGTGAACCACGTAGGCGGTTAACTACTAGTGTAGCGAGTGCCTCGCTCTCGATATCCTCTGCGATGAGCAGTAGGCCACGACCAGTCTGCACTACCTCCTCTAGGATATGTAGAATCTCCTTGAGGGTGCTGATCTTCTTATCGTAAATAAGGATGTAGGGATTCTCAAACTCCACAAGCATCTTCTCGGTATTGGTGGCGAAGTAAGGTGAGATGTAGCCCTTATCGAACTGCATACCCTCAACTACCTCTACAGTAGTCTCCATGCCCTTTGCCTCCTCTACGGTGATAACGCCCTCTTTCTTTACCTTTTCCATCGCCTCGGCAATCAGCTTACCGATGGTCTCATCGCCATTGGCTGAGATCTTAGCTACGTGCTCGATCTTGGCTAGGTCGTCACCTATCTCCTTGCTCTGCTCACGGAGAGAAGCAACTACGGTAGCAACCGCTTTGTCGATACCACGCTTTAGCTCCATTGGGCTAGCACCGGCAGCGAGGTTCTTGATCCCTACATTTACGATGCTCTGTGCCAATACGGTGGCTGTGGTGGTACCATCACCGGCATCGTCATTGGTCTTGCTGGCCACTTCCTTTACCAGCTGGGCACCCATATTCTCAAATGGATCCTCGAGCTCTATCTCACGAGCTACAGAGACACCATCCTTGGTGATATGAGGGGCACCGAACTTCTTGTCGATGATCACGTTACGACCCTTTGGGCCAAGGGTTACTTTTACTGCATTTGCTAGCTGGTCAACACCGCTCTTGAGCAGGTCTCTAGCTTCGGTCTCAAACTTTATTTGCTTAGCCATATATCTTTCTGTTGTTTTATAGATTCATTGAAATTACTTCTCTATCACTGCAAGTACGTCGCTCTGGCGCATCATGATGTACTTAGTACCCTCTAGCTCTAGCTCAGTGCCGGCATACTTACCGTAGAGTACACGGTCGCCCTCCTTGAGGAGCATCTTCTCATCCTTCGTCCCCTCGCCAGTTGCCTTTACGACACCCTGTAGAGGTTTCTCCTTCGCTGTATCGGGGATGATAATCCCACTTGCTGTCTTCTCTTCTGCCTCAGCAGGTACCACAAGTACCCTATCTGCCAATGGTTTGATAGTCATATCTACTACTTAAGTTTATAAGTTATACATTCAATTGTCTTCATTCAGTATTAGGTATTATGAAATAAGCGTGCCAATGTCATTCTGCTGCCACTGGGTGACAAATTCGGTAGTGGTCTGTCAGTAGTTGGCTTAGGGTAAAAAGAAAGAGGTGACAAAGTGTCGCTGCACTTAGTCACCTCTCTTGCTCTTCCACTTGGACTTGAACCAAGGACCCTCTGATTAACAGTCAGATGCTCTAACCAACTGAGCTATGGAAGAATCAAAAAACGCTCTTTCTCACCCCTTTCTTCCTAATAAAAGATGCTCTTCCACTTGGACTTGAACCAAGGACCCTCTGATTAACAGTCAGATGCTCTAACCAACTGAGCTATGGAAGAATTTCACGCCCGAACTACCCTTCGTTAGTTTCGTGTGGCAAAGATACCACAAAATTTGAAACCTACAAACCCTTTGCTTGAAAAAATCTATGAGGAGAGATTAATTCGGCAGATATGGGGTTAGGGTAGTGCTGGTGGCGTTACTCCTTTTTTTAGATCTCTATCTTGAGACCTGTGTAGATGGACCTTGGAAGGGTAGGGCCATATATGTAGGCACTATCGCGATTGCCCCCTAGGTCGAAGTCGCTTTGGAAGGCATTCAGAATGTTGTTCATCCCTACATAGACCTCAATGCAAGAGGTATTGAAGATAGGGAAGTCGTAACTGATCTTTGTGCCAAGGTCGAAGAAGCGTGGGGTATGCTCTAGGCGATCCCATCGTGGTGCCTGCTCTATCTTTGAGGTGTCGGGACGCTTGCCAGCGGCTACTAGTGCACGGTCAATGATAGCTGCTTGCTGCCCTACAGTGACAACGTGTGGGGTGTACATCTGCCCAGTATAATTGAGGGTGCAGGAGATGTTTAGATTGGAGATGGGGCTGTAGGTAGCTGTGAAGTAGCCGTAGATATTGGGCGTGCGTAGCATCTCCTTGCTATTGAGTCCTATCTTGTCTCCATTCGGATTGAATCCAGTAAGGGCACTTGGTCCATGATCCTCTAAAGTGTTGATCTCTTTGGCAGTCTCCGCTGTCTCACCGAGTAGGGCGGTGCGGATGCCCCATTCCTGAGCTTCGTCCCACTGGCTCTTTGCTAGTGTGATGCCAGCTTGTAGGCTGAGCTTTTTCCACTTGATTTTTCCCTCAAGGTTGGTGCCGTATACCTGAGCATCCGAACCATTGATGCGCTCGTACATCTTGAACCCATCTTTGGATTGGTCCGATCGCTCTTCAGTTGTAAAAGTACCTACCAGACGGGTATAGAAGCCCTCTACCAACAGGTTGGCTTGGGCTGACCCTAGGCTAAAATAGGTGTCGGCACTCAGGCTAAGACTATGGCTGTACTCTGGGTTGAGCTCGGGGTTATTAAATACCCTTTGCGACTCTCCACCCACGATGCTTACATGCAGATCTTCATCGAAGAGCTGAGGGGCACGGAATCCTTGGGCGTAGCTCAGTCGAAGATTGACTTGATCGGAAGGATTGTAGCGAAGGGTGGCACGTGGGCTGAGGATCGGCTTGATCGCTCCCTTGCTATTGCGTACGGCAGAGTGCTCATCTAGTCTGGCACCTAGCAGCACGCTCCACGCCTCATTGCCCCACTCCAGCTGTGCTATTTGGCTCCAGTTGTGGATCTTTTGCTCTACAGTTGGGTAGAGAGAGGCATTGCCTGTGTTATCAAGCTCCCAGGAGCGAATCGGCATCGTATCCTTGAGGTGGTCATAGGCGTATTCTGCACCGAGTAGGATTTTAGCGGGGGCGATGGGGAAGTGGTCCCAATCGTAATTGTATTGTAGCCCGGCTAAATAGGTATCTCCATGGGTGTTCCCGAAGTTGTCGCCAAATTCTTCTTTGGGAATGAAGCCAAGCTTCCCTACATTCTCTTCACCGATACCACCGTAGTAGCTCTGGCGTCTTACGACCTGACCCGACACGAATAGCTGAAGGTGGTGACGGAGGTCAAACGATTGATGACTGTACTTGAGCTGTCCGCTATAAATGGTATGGTCGGTCTGCTCTGCCACAGCTGCAGCGTGAACGGGGAGGTCCATTCGGTCGCCACCCCTACGGTATTCCTGTAGCGCATGGATCTCGGCACTCATCTTATCAAACTCTGAGAACCGAATATGTCCGACGGTGCCGAGGGAGCGTGAGCGAAGTTTACCTAATTCACTAAAGCCATCTCCATCTTTATCCCACGGCTTGCGGTCTCTAGCTTGTCCGAAGACCACTGCACCGATACGTCCGTCGGCACCTACAATAGAGGCATTGAAGCCTAGAGTGTGGTCGGGATCTTTCATCCCTGTGAGGGTGAGATTATTGAAGAAGCTATAGCTATTGGCTACAGGTGCCTGAGTGATGATATTGATCACTCCTGCGATGGCGCTCGAGCCGTATAGTGCGGAGCCACCACCTCTGACTACCTCTACGCGCTCTATCATATTCATTGGTAATTGCTCCAGTCCGTAGACTCCAGCGAGTGCACTGAAGACTGGGCGGCTATCAATCAGTATCTGGGAGAAGCGTCCGTCAAGACCATTGATGCGCACTTGGCTGAAGCCACAATTCTGACAATTGTTCTCCACCCTAATGCCTGGTTGGAAGGTGAGCCCTTGTGATAGGCTCACCGCATTTGCCACTTTGAAGACTTTGTCATCAATCACGCTGACCAGTGTGGGGGCGTAGCGGCGAAGGGTCTGCTGACGATTGGAGGTGACGACTACCTCGTTGAGGTCAAAGACATCTTCCTCTAGCTCAAAGTTCACCTCAAGTGTCTTTCCGGGAGCTACCTTTACTGTCCGTTGCTCGCTCTTATACCCAACGCCTGATACCTCTATAGTGTAGGTGTTGGGCTTGAGGTTGCGAAGGAAGTAGTGCCCCGACGCATCGGTGGTGGCACCATAAGGGCTATGCTTTATTTTGATGATGATGCCGATGAGGTGCTCACGGCTCTTTTTATCAAGTACGTGGCCTATGATATTGGCATCGGTGGATTGCTGGTTGCTCTCTGGTTCAGCTGCAATGGCAGGGGATATTAGCAGTAGGGTGGCGATCATAGAGAGCCACCATACTGGACTAATAAGCTTTACTTTTCTCATCTGGTTTTAAGTATCATTAGTTATGGTGCATCGGCTAGCTAACTTCCGATGCACAAAAAAAATTAATGCTACAAATCTACTAGATAACTCTAAGATTTGAGCCACTACTTTTAGGTATTTATCAGGGGTTACGCATTAGGAGTATATTCATAAGTTAATGACCCTATAAAATAGGAGAAAGTAATGGCTAAAAAGCCCATTTATAATAAGCTGATATTCAATACTATATAAAAGCGAAAACTGAGTTGCAACTAAGCGATCGGCGAGTTGCAACTAAGCAAATGCCGAGTTGCAACAAAGCAATTGCTTAGTTGCAACTAAACTTTTGGCCACTTAGAGCCTGTTGCACGAATGATGATATTCAAACTGTTAAGGATAATGGAGTAAGGACCTCGGAGAGTTCCCTCTTAAAAAGGCACGCGTCGGAGGGGCAAAACCCCGAATGACCTGTGCCTATTTAGCACGGATCTCTGCCGAGGTCCTTACTCATAGACTCCCCGCTAAAAAACATATAGCGTGAACTTCCTATTACGTAACCCTGAGGTATTTATTGTTCTGTGAAAGGCAATTACTATTAATTTTGTATATTTGCTATACGTAATTGAGAATGACTTATATATAGGTAAATAATAATTATGGGCAAGATAAATGTAGCAAAACTACTAGGCGTAGGAGCGGGTGTCGCTCTAGGGACCTACTTGGCCCGACAGTATCTCCGTAAATACCAAGCTTTGAAGGGCAATTACTCCCCTCTTATTGATCAGGTACTTGTGATTACTGACGGGATGAAGTCGGAGCGGTGGCTCTTTGACTGGGATGATGAGGAACGATGCAAAATAGCTACTCAACAGTCACTAGATAAGTATGGAGCTATCTTTTCGGAGAATCACCTAACTTTTGAATTCTTGGAGGATTATGTGGAGGTCTGTCGCTATCTCAATGATAATGAGTATCCAGAGGAGATCGTCTCGATCTTCCTTAATAGCTATGATGTGGTAACCTCTATAGTACGACGCTCTAAGAATGGTAAGGAGGAGCGATGGGATGCTACTATCAATGGAGCTGAGCTGTCGCAGCTTACCTCGGGAGATGCTGCTACTAAGATGTATTGGAGTGAGGGCAACCTTGATGGGATCTCCTATGGTGGGGAAACACGTGAAAAGATGACCTATTATAGAGATAAGGAGAACTACCTATTCCCTGATATCAACCTCTTTGTGAAGGGGTTTGGTGAGGAGATGATGTGTAACTATGTAATGGGAACACGAAGCCGACACTTCCTCCGTACAATGTCGGTATCTGGGCCAAACTATCATAGGCAGTCACATATCTCCTATCTGCTGGATAGCTTTGACCGGCCTATCCAAATGCTGATAGAGGATACTATTTTGAAAGATGATATTACTACCAATAGCAGTAGAGAATTTGAAATAAGATATAAGAAGTTATGACCGAAACAACTGAAACGATGCTGACGCACCCAGAAACAATTGATGAGGCGATAGTAGAGAAGCTGTACCCGATGAATGATGTGCGGGTGCTACTAGATAAGATTGTGAATGCCATTAATCCAGGGTTGGAGGATGGTACCTTTATGCACGACCTCCTAAGCCTAGGGATTGTCCTTGGTTTTGTAGTCCTGCTGTGGTTCTTACTTAGTTTGCTTTTTGTTCGCACCGTTCCCCGATTGATGGAGCGCGTTTCTTTCCTCAAAGGGGAGCGCACTATTAATACCAAGATTATTCAGAAGCTGATATCGATTGTCTCCATCTCTATCCTTTCTAGCTTGCTAGTAGTGGTGTGGCAGGAGCCTTCTGTATGGTACAATATTCTGAAGGCTCTCTGTAGTGTAGCAGTGACTTGGATGGTGGCTCAGCTGATAGCCCAGCTTTTGGACGCTGGTCGTCGCAGCATGATTCAGTCACCAAAGTATGGCAATAGTCCCTTTATTAACCTCTTTCAGGTCTTTAAGGGCATCGTCTACTTTATCGCTATATTGCTGATCATCTCAGTGCTCTTTAAGATTGATATGACGGCGATTGGTGCCGGTCTTACTGCTCTTTCTGCTGTACTGATGTTGGTCTTCAAGGATACTATTCTAGGCTTTGTGGCAAGTATTCAGCTCTCTAGCAATGATATGATTCGTGTGGGAGATTGGATCACGGTGCCTAAGTTTGGGGTAGATGGCGATGTAATAGACATTTCACTAGCTACGATCAAGGTGCGAAACTTTGATATGACGGTCTCCACCGTACCACCCTATAGTATGCTTACTGAGGCAGTGCAAAATTGGCGACCTATGCAGGAGGCTGGCGGTAGGCGTGTGAAGCGCTCTATCTATGTAGATATGCAGAGCATCAAGTATGCGAGTGACCGACTTATAGAAAAGCTACGTACTTCACCACTGCTTAACGACTATATTGAAACGGCGTTGGCTGAGATTACAGCAGATAATAAAGCTAAGGGACTTGAAAACTCGTATGATCGTCGTTCGCTTACTAATGTGGGTCTTTACCGTAGATACATTGAGCTTTATCTGAAGAATCATGCCAAGGTGCATAAGACGTTTACCTGTATGGTGCGTCAGCAGCAACCTACGGCCCAAGGATTGCCTTTGGAGCTTTACTTCTTTACCAACACTACTGCGTGGGTAGAGTATGAGGGTATCCAAAGTGATATCTTTGACCACCTTCTAGCGGTGATTAATGTCTTTGAACTCTCGGTATTCCAGGAGATCAATGGACGCAATGTCTCTGCATTGCTTGAGAATACTACGGGTACTCCTAAGGAGATGACTAAGGGGTAACTAATCACTCCTTATATAATATGAGTGCAGTCCACCTAGCAATTGCTGGCGGACTGCACTCATATTAACTTAACTATTGCGTTGCTGACCTGTTGATATGTGTATGGAGGGTGGGGTGAATGGCTATATTTACCCTTCGATCTCAGAGAGTTCAAGCCATCGCAGTTCGGCAGAGTCGAGGGTCTCTTTAGTGGTGCTGTATTGCTCGGCCAGCTCTACTAACTCTTGTGGAGTGGCGGTGCCGCTATTCATAGTAGTCTCGATCTCTTGAAGTTGCTTTTCGAGTAGCGGGAGTTGCTCAGTCAGCTGCTCCAGCTCTCGTTGCTCCTTGTAGGAGAGCTTCGCCTTTTTCTCTCTCGGTGGTCGCTTAGTGGCCGGCTCCTTTTCTTGCTTTGTGGAGCTTTCTACCTTGGGGCTTTCCTTTTTCTGAAGGCGATAATCGGTGTAATTGCCAGGGAAGTCCCTAACCGTGCCATCGCCCTCTAGTACAAAGAGGTGCTCCGTGATACGATCCATAAAGTAGCGGTCGTGGGAGACTACGAGTAGGCAACCATCAAACTGAACTAGGTACTCTTCCAGCACTTGTAGAGTGGGGATATCAAGGTCGTTAGTTGGCTCATCGAGGACTAGAAAGTTGGGATGCTGCATCAGCACGGTGCAGAGTTGAAGCCTTCGCCGTTCGCCTCCACTAAGGAGCGAGACATAGTCTTGCTGTCGCTTTGGTGGAAATAAGAAGCGATTCAAGAGTTGCATAGCGGTATGCTCGGCTCCGCTTCTACCCACTACGTGCTCCGCAATATCAGTGACTACCTCTATCACCTTCTTGCCTTCGGGAAAGGTGGGAGGAATCTGAGAGAAATAGCCAAAGCGAACCGTTTCACCTACCTCTATAGTGCCTGAGGTCGGTTCAATCTCTTGCATAATCAGTCGTATCAAGGTGGTCTTGCCTGCCCCATTTGGACCGATAACACCTACACGATCACGGCGGGCGAAGTTGTAGGAGAAGTCCTTGATAATAGGACGCTCACCGTAGCTTTTGCTGATGTGCTCTGCCTCAAATATCTTCTTTCCAATATAGACCGATTGGTTATCGAGCTGAGGCCCTTGGTGGTGCTGAATATGGGTGAGTTGCCCTTTGAGTTCGTGGAAAGCATCTTTGCGATACTTTGCCTTTGTCCCTCGGGCTTGAGGCATTCGTCGCATCCACTCTAGCTCGGTACGGTAGCGATTGCGTAGAGTGGCTTGTTCGCTCTCTAGTTGCTCTAGTCGCTCTGCTCGCTTCTGTAGGTAGAGGGTGTAGTTTCCTTCGTAGCTATAGATTTGCCCGCCATCCATCTCTATGATGGTGTCGCATACCTGATCGAGGAAGTAGCGGTCGTGTGTCACCATCAAGAGTGCTGCATTGGAGGTGGCTAGGTACTGCTCCAGCCACTCCACGGTGCTA
>NZ_HF988914.1:14353-21557 GCF_000435035.1 Porphyromonas sp. CAG:1061
CACTCCACGGTGCTAGGGTCAAGGTGGTTGGTTGGCTCATCAAGGATGAAAATATCGGGTTGCCTTAGGAGGACGGAGGCGAGAGCAATCCGCTTGCTTTCCCCTCCCGATAGCCCTTGGGTACTACGGTGTGGACTGCCTAGATTGAGCTGGGAGAGGAGGGCCTGTAGCTCCTGCTCTATACTCCAGCCATCTAGCTGATCCATCCGTGCTATCGCCCGATTGATTTGGTCGGTATCACCGCCTTCGACCGCTGCTTCGTACTCCACGATCACCTCCCGTAGCTCTGGAGCAATGCCACTCAGGCTGGCGGTGAGGATATCGGGGTAGGTGGTGAAGTCACTTCGCTGTGGAAGGTAGGCAATCTTGAGGTCTCTCTGAGTGATCACTTCGCCCGAGTCGGAAGGTTCTAGTCCCACCAATATGCGGAGAAGGGTAGTCTTACCCGCACCATTTGGTGCGATAAGACCCACCTTCTGTCCCTTTTCAATTGAGAAGTTGAGCCCTTCAAATAGCTTCAGTACGCCGAAGCTTTTGGAGAGATTGTCTACTTGTAGTATGGCCATTAGAATAGTATGGTCACGCGACCTTGGAACACCATAAAGTCTAGCCCCTTAAAGCTATTCGGGTCGCTAATGGTATAGTTGCTCTTAAAGTCCTTATGATGGTCAATATAATTGGCGAGTAGCGAAAAGCAGAGATGAGAGGTGGTCCAATAATTGGCAAAGGCACCGACACTGTAGCCTGCTAAAGCCTCAATCCCCTCATGATCATTGTAGTAAATTCCCGAGCTGCGTAGCCCTATCTCAAGTGCCTGCTTGCCATTGTATGGCGAACCAGAGAAGTCGGCCATAGAGGCATTGTATCTGCGAGGATTGCCGAGAACGGTATAGCTCGCACGTACGTTCCACCCTGCATATTGTGGCGTAGAGAGGTCGGAGCTTCTGAAGAAGTTGGTTCCGAGCCCTTCAGCGGTCAATAGGAAATTGCGGTTTTGATAAGCTAGCTCTAGCCCATAATTGAGTTGGCTAGTGGCATTGGAGTGGTAATACCTGATGAAGCGAGCAGTGGAGGCTAGCGTCTCAATGCCTATGGCACCCGACTGATTGAATTCACCATTCAGCATCCGCATCCAATAGATATTGGTGCCAAGTAGAAGCTTTTGATGGCGATTATTGAGTACATTGTAGGTAAAGCGCCCTGCCACACCTACTTCAGGTCGTTTGGGTAGAGAGCTACCAGCATACTCATTGAGGTTGATGGAGTAAGCTCCTATAGCGGAGTAGAGGCGACCTGTATTGTAAAATAGCCCCAAACCCAAGCGGCGAGCCGAAGCCATTGAGAGCCCCATTGGAGTAGCTACATTCATAGCGGTACCCGTTCCGTAGTTTTGGCTCATTGGCCCTGGCACCTTCATCTGCCCCATGCGCAACTTCAGGTTGTCATTAAAGCGATAGTCGAGGAGCATATTGAGGAGGTTGATCTTGTTTTGAGCATAATTGATATGAAACTCAAAGCCCCACCGCTTAGAGAAGTCGCCTGACAGGTTGGTTTGGAGGTTAGTAAAGGCAATATTTGGCTTTATCTCAAATGGTTGATTGTCCAAAGTTGCTTGGGAAGCATCAAATGTTGGTGCAAAGGCGACTCCATCCAGAGTGTAGGTGTTGGACACCTTGAGCTTAAATCCTTTCGTCCCCTTGATTGTGAGCCCTCGTCCGTGATAGGCTACTTTCGTCTTACTTTGAGCCGAAACCCCCATGCTGAAGGCAAGGAGTGCAATGATGAGTAGTGAAATCCTTTTCATAACGTTTTATAAATACTTATTTTTGATATATCCGAGTGAGCGTGAGGAGGAGATCAAAGAGGGCCATCGTCACGTTGCCATTTTGTAGTATCTCTAGCTTAGCGTCAGTCAGTTCGTCCATTACTCTGGTGTATTTCTCCAATGGTAGAGCCATCGAAACCACTTTTGCCTCATCCACTATTTTACTTGGAAGGAAGACCACATCGTCCGAGCCATATTGAAGTGCCAATAACTCTCGTAGTAACTTGGGCAGAGAATCAAGTAGTGCAATCACTTCAGGGCGATCCTTCTTGGCATACTCTTGGGCAGCAGCCAAAAGTGGTTTGGGGTGCCTTTGAAGTGGTAGTTGTAGAAACTGCAATGCCTCCAACTGACCTTTGAATAGCCCATTCCCCTCTTTTAGCTGTAAGGCTTTGTAGAGGTTGCCTTGTGCCAAATGAGCGAGCTCAGTAGCTTCCTCCTCTGTGGCAGACTCTTTCTGCACAAGGTACTCAATGAGGATAGGGTCGGGTATCTTGTGTACTGCTACCTTTTGCAACCGGCTGATGATGGTCGGTAGAAGTCGGTGAGGACTATGCGAAACCATAATGAATACCACTCCCTTTGGTGGTTCTTCGAGGAGCTTCAGTAGCTTATTGACCGTCTCGGTACGCATCGTCTCGGGTTGCCAAATAAGGATTACTTGATACTGACTCTTAAAGGAGCGGAGCGAGGTATTGTGGATTAACCGCTCAGCCTCGGCTACCATTATCTGAGGCTGCTTATTGCCAGCATCTAGTTGCTCTCGCCATTCAAGCGTAGTGAACCTGCGGTACTTTCCGATCAACTCCCTAAATGGCTCCAGCATCATCTCCGAGGTAAACTCCTTCCCTTCCTGAGCCTTAATCACCGGGAAAACCAGTGTGATGTCAGGGTGCTGTAGCTCCGCCATCTGCCGGCAGGAGTGACACTTGCCACAAGGATGGCCTTCGGGGGTGAGCTCCTCACAAAGTATTTGCTGTGCCAATACCAAGGAGAGCGGAAAGGCCTCTCCTCCCTCTTCCCCCGTCAGAAGTATCGCATGTGGCAATTCACCAGCCTCTAATTGGCTAGCAAAGTGTGCTACAAGATGCTCCTGCCCGAGTAAGTCAGAGGGCTTTGGCACGATTGGCATAGGGAGTACTCGATCTTATAGTTGTGAGTAGTTTGGTCGCCCTAGGTCGGTTATTTGGGTAGGGTTGGCATCCTCGCTCGCGTAGTAGCGCATAAATTGGCTTCTCTGGTACATCGTAGCGTGGTCCACACGAGTGGCTGCTAGCTTGCCCTTAAACTCATTGATATGGTGGTACTGCTTACGATCCATCCAGTCGGAAAGGAATTGATTTGCCTCACGGATCACCTCTGCTCCACCCTTATAAAGTGCCGAAGCAAATTGCACCCCGTCAGCTCCTGCAAGGAGTCCCTTCACGAGATCCTCGCCATTGCGTGGCCCATTGGAGAGAGCGATCGAAAGCTCAGGCACTGCCCCACGCACCAATGCTGCATAGCGAAGCGTATCGGAATAAGAGCCCTCATGGCTCAGCACCGAACCCACCGTGATCTTCTCCTTCTCAATATCAATATCGGGCATGAAGGTGCGATTGAAGAGCACCACCCCATCGGCCCCTGCCAGTTTAAGGTCACGACAAAGGCGAATGATATTCGTATAGTACTTACTTAGCTTGATGATGATAGGGGTATCCTCCATTTGCTTACGCAGAGAGCGTACCATTTGAATCAGGTCCTCCTCCGAAGCGCCCCAAGGCTGAGCCACCTTGCTCTCAATCCTCATCACATTGCACTCCAGAGCATTGGCACCAGCCTCGATCAGCTCCTGTGCATACTCCACCCAGCTATCCGACTTGTAGGCATTGACACTAGCAATTATCGGCGCTGTAATGCATCGTTTTGCCTCCTTAATAAGGTCGATATGCGTCTTCAGTGCGTGCCCCTTCACATAGTGCTGAAGGTAGTCCATTGCCGTAGAGTCGTGATAACCACCGACACTCTCATCGGTCATCTTAGTTATCTCCTGCTCTATCTGCTCCTCAAAGATTGACTTGAGCACAATGGCTCCTGCCCCAGCCTTTTCCAACTGTTGTATCTGTCGGATATCCTTAGTAAGTCCCGAGCTAGCTACGATAAAAGGGCTCTTTAGCCTCAGTTTCTGTGCGTATAGTGTGGATAGATCTGCCATAATATTTATTAGTTTTGGTCTTTGGTTTTCTTTCTCTCACAAAGGTAACTATTTTTAGTGATATTCCCGAGAAAAACTAGATGGTGAAGCCTGTATTTGGAGCATCACTAGCTAGAGGGTCTTGTTCCTGGGTCATTGAAGTAGAGGGGTGGTTCATCTTGCTATCAAAAGTAGTGCCATTCTGTGCAAAGTGCATCCCTTGGCTACTTGCAAACTTGATGATAGTATCAATAAAGCGCAGTAAGACGGTATCCACCCGACCATTACGGTGCTTTGCGATGATAAACTCCGCCATCCCCTTCATACTCCGCCCTTCCTCATCCTCCATAATGCCGTAGTACTCGGGGCGGTGAAGAAAGCAGACCATATCGGCATCCTGCTCTATCGCTCCCGACTCACGGAGGTCGGAGAGCTGAGGGCGCTTTCCCTCCTTAGGCCTATTCTCCACTCCACGATTAAGCTGCGAGAGGGCAATCACCGTGATATTGAGCTCCTTAGCTAATTGCTTCAGCGAGCGCGATACGGTACTCACCTCCTGCTCACGATTGGCATTGCTTTTGATGCCACTAGCCGTCATCAGCTGGAGGTAGTCAATAATCACCACCTTCACGCCATTCTGACGAACCAATCGGCGTGCTTTGCTTCGGAGGTCAAATACCGATAGCCCCGCCGTATCATCAATGTACAGAGGTGCCTGCTCGAGGGTGCCAATTCTCTGCTCTAGAGTGGCCATTTGCTGAGGAGTAAGGTTGCCCCTCTTGATATCATCATTGGGAATCTCCGTATGATTCACCACCAGTCGGTTCGCCAACTGATCCTCGCTCATCTCTAGGCTAAATATTGCCACAGGAGTTTTGTGCTCCACCGCGATATTGCGTGCCATGGAGAGCACAAAGGCGGTCTTACCCATCGCTGGTCGTGCCGCAATAATCACCAAGTCCGAAGGGTGCCAGCCAAAGGTAATCTCATCGATCTCTGGGAAGCCTGAGGGGACCCCGTGTGCATCGGCAGTTCCCGAGGCTAGGTCATTCATCTTTTGTATAATCTTTGGCACAATATCTCCGATAGGCACCACCTCATTGCTATCAGTCCCTTGGGTGATTTCAAAGAGCTGTTGCTCGGCATCTTGCATGGTGTCGGTGATCGGAATCGTCTCGTCAAAGGCATTGCCGATCACATCATTACCAAAGGAGATGAGGTCGCGCTGTATCTTTTTATCAAATAGCAGGCGAGCGTGAAACTCTAGGTGAGCCGTGCTATTCACTAGCGAAGCCAGCTCCGCTACATAGACCAAGCCATTCGTCACCGATAACTTATCCATTAGCTTTAGCTGCTCCACCACGGTCTGTGCATCGATCGGCTTCTCTTCTAGGGCAAGCTGACGTATTGCCTCAAACACATAGCGGTTCTTTGTGTCATAAAAGCAGTCGGGCGTCAAGATCTCCCCCACCAGTGGGAAGGCATCTCGCTCCAGGATAAGTGCCCCTAGTACCAGTTGCTCCACCTCAATATTATTGGGGGGTACCCCCTTACCCAGCTCCTTGGCAATCCCCTTCGTCTTCAGGATCTTGCCCCCCTCCAGATCGCCGTAGTCATATGCGGCAGTTGTATATTGCTCCACACTCATAGGCACCTCCTTTAGTCTAGTTTCAATACTGCCAAGAAGGCCTTTTGTGGCACCTCCACATTACCTACCTGCTTCATTCGCTTCTTACCCTCCTTCTGCTTCTCCAGTAGCTTTCGCTTACGCGAAATATCACCACCGTAGCACTTCGCTGTCACATCCTTACGCACCGCCTTTATCGTCTCACGGGCAATGATCTTTGCCCCGATAGCTGCTTGCACAGCGATGTCAAACTGCTGCCGTGGTATCAGCTCCTTCAGCTTTTCACACATCCGCCTACCCATTCCTTGGGCATTATCCACGTGCGTGAGTATCGAGAGGGCATCCACCGACTCCCCATTGAGTAGGATATCCACCTTCACCAATTTAGATTGCTGAAATCCATTCACGTGGTAGTCAAAGGAGGCATACCCACGTGAGACACTCTTCAGACGGTCATAGAAGTCGATCACAATTTCGCCCAAAGGGAGGTCGTAGATCAGCTCCACCCGATTGCCAAAGAGATAATCCTGTCGCACCAGCGTGCCACGCTTGCCTAGGCAAAGGGTCATTATCGGACCAATATAGTCGGTCGTGGTGATCACCGAAGCACGTATCACAGGCTCCTCAATATAGTCAATCTCAGCAATATCTGGCAGACCCGAAGGGTTGTGCACCTCAATATTCTGCCCCTTCTTGGTATGTACGTGATAAGAGACATTGGGCACCGTCGTGATCACACTCATATCATACTCCCTCTCCAGTCGCTCCTGCACAATCTCCATGTGCAACAGCCCTAGGAAACCACAGCGAAAGCCAAAGCCAAGGGCGGCAGAGCTCTCTGGCTGAAAGGTGAGCGAAGCATCATTCAGCTGCAACTTCTCCAGCGATGTGCGGAGGTTTTCAAATTCATCTGTCTCAATCGGATAAACTCCTGCAAAGACCATCGGTTTCACCTCCTCAAAGCCCGCAATCCCCTCCTTAGCTCCTCCCTCCACATGGGTAATGGTATCTCCCACCTTCACCTCGCGAGAGGTCTTAATCCCCGAGATGATATAGCCTACATCGCCCGTCTTGATCTCCTTTCTAGGCACCATATCCAGTCGGAGGATCCCCACCTCATCGGCATCGTACTCCTTGCCGGTAGCTACAAACTTCACATGGTCGCCCGTCTTGATCGAGCCATTCACCACCTTGTAATAGGCAATGATGCCACGGTAAGGGTTAAAGACAGAGTCAAAGATCAAGCATTGCAGAGGCGCCTTTGGATCACCCTTAGGTGGGTCAATACGTTCGATAATCGCTGCCAAAATCTCCTCCACCCCTTCACCCGTCTTGCCACTCGCACGGATAATCTCCTCCTCGTCACACCCCAGTAGATTGACCAGCTCCTCCGTCATCTCCTCAGGCATAGCACTCGGGAGGTCTATCTTATTCAGCACCGGGATAATCGTCAGGTCGTGCTCCATAGCCATATAGAGGTTGGAGATCGTCTGCGCCTGTACCCCTTGCGAAGCATCCACGATCAGCAGAGCCCCCTCGCAGGCAGCAATCGAACGGCTCACCTCATACGAGAAGTCCA